>JABIQN010000067.1 GCA_018699395.1 Gammaproteobacteria bacterium | reverse complement strand
AAGCGACTGGCCAAAGCACAAAAGCCCACCTTGCCCCCAAATGAAAGCAAGGCTCATGGCGAAAATGCCATAGATCATCAACTGCGACAGTAGGCCGAGATTCCAACCCCCAAGAAACAATGGAGCCCCAGCCAGTGCGGCCCAGAATAGAACCGTGAGCGAGCGTGAATATTTTGACTTCATCGCTTCTTTCGCCCAGCAAGCCCATCGGGCATAAGTCTGATAACAACGATGGCAAGGCTGAATACGGCAATCTGGGCAATCACCGGTGTCCATATGGCTGCCACCACACTATTTGATCCGCCTATAATACTTGCCCCCCAAATTGCGCCAAGTGGACTGGCAATACCGCCAACAAGGATCGATAGAAAGGCCGGAACAAGAAAGCCCACGCCCATCTGCGGATCTACGCTCATCAGCGGCGCCATAATCGCACCAGCAAGCCCCGCAAGGCCGGAGCCAAAGGCGAATGTCACTCGGTCCACGCGGCGCGTGTTTACCCCCAGACAAGAGGCCATCTGGCGATTAGCAATCACTCCGCGCGCAGTCAAACCCCACCGGGTTCGAAACAAGATGAGGAACGTTGTCGCGGTAATTACAATTGCCATGCCCATTATGAACAGGCGGTAAGAGGAATAAGTGATGCCGAACATCGCTATGGGCTCAGCAAAGGGCGCCACGGTTGGCTGTGAGCCGGGGCCAAACAGTATGATTACCAGCTGCTTGAGGGCTAGAGATATGCCCCATGTAGCGAGGATTGTGTCAAGAAAACGGTGGTAAATGCGTCGAATGACTAACTCTTCAATTATCAGTCCGATCAACGCCACAAAGACGAAAGCGGTAACCAGAATCACAGCGAACGGCAGCGCATACTGTTGTAACAGCACTACGGTATAAGCTCCCAGCAAAAAGAACTCACCATGAGCGAGGTTGATGACGTTCATCATCCCAAAAATAATTACCAGTCCAATACAGACCAAAAGCAGGGTTAGGATGTAGCTGGCCGCGTTAAGGCCAATAAGTAGTGTCATTTCCATTTTATTACACCGACAAATAGCGGCTGATTATGGCCGGATCCTTGTTTATTTCATCGACCGCGACTCCCGATTTGATGAGTCCATTCTCGATAAAGTGAACATGATGGGCCAACCGCCGCACCAAATTGAGATTTTGTTCCACAACTATCACGGTCATTTTTTCTTGTTCTACGATGCGGCGCAGAATAGCGGCCAATTCTTGCACAATCGAAGGCTGGATACCTTCGGATGGCTCATCCAATAATAGTAGATCGGGTCGACCGACTAAGGCTCGCGCGATAGCCAGTTGCTGTTGCTGCCCGCCAGACATGGTTCCACCCAGTTGTTTATGCCGTTCTGCAAGAATAGGAAAATATTCATAGATAAAATCGAATGATTCATTTTGCTGTTTGGGCTTACCAATGCGGCCCATTGTAAGGTTCTGCTCGACGGTGAAATCGGGGAAAATCTCACGTCCCTGCGGAACGTATGCGATGCCGGCATTACTGATCTGATAAGAGGCTAAGCCTACTATTTCCTGATCCAGGAATCTGATAGAGCCTGCAATCTCTGGCAACACTCCCATCAACGCCTTAACGAAGGTTGTCTTGCCCATACCATTGCGCCCCATCAATGCAATGCAGTCACCGCGTGTCAGGTCCAGATCCAGCCCCTTAAGGACGGGGGCGCCATGGATATATCCAGCCTTCAGGTCGCGCACGCTCAGCATTATTCGATATCCCCCAGGTATGCTTGGCGGATTTCCGGATCTTGACTAATGGCGGCGTATTCCCCTTCGCGCAGTATCGCTCCTTTCATCATGACGATAATAGGGCTTCCCAGCTTGCGCACAAAGCTCATGTCATGCTCGATCACCAGAACGGCCACACCTAGTCGGTCGCGCACATCCTGGATCATGTGCACGATCGCATCGGTTTCTTCTTCGGTCATTCCTGCCGTCGGCTCGTCCAGTAGTAAAAGTTGGGCATCCGTCACCACCAGAAGGGCGATTTCCAGTTGCTGGCGGATTCCATGCGGCAACTCAGAGGCTAGTTTATTCCCATATTCTAATAACCCAGTTTCGGCCAGAATCAACTCATAGCTTGACCGATCTGGCCCGCCCCGTAACAGGCTGAATGGCGCATAATGCTTCGTGGCCGCGGTGATAGCGATTTCAATATTTTCGGCAACGGTTAGTTCATCAAAAACTGACGGAATCTGGAACTTACGTGCGATGCCCTTGCGACAGATTTTTTGCGGCGAAAGGCCAGTGGTGTCTTCACCCATAAAGAAGACCTGACCTGACGTGGGATCTAGATCGCCAGAGATCACCTTAAAAAGTGTGCTTTTGCCGCAGCCGTTAGGCCCGATGATGCACTTCACGTCACCCCGAGATAAATCAAGACTCATCTTGTCAAGCGCGCGAATACCACCAAAATCCATGACGATTTCGCGCACCGTCAGGAAGGGGGCGGCATCCATGTTCATTTAGTCACTCGGTTTTAGGCGCACTGGCTGGGAGCGACAATTTTGCCAATGTATTTCGTCATTTTTAATTGCCGATCACGGACTTCGAACAACAACATATTGGGGTCTACATGCTTGTCAGCGGCACGCATCGTCACTTCGCCATTGGCCACGGTTATGCTGCCAGCAAGAGCCGCCATAATCTTGTCAGTCTCGTCTGAATCTGCTCGCTGCATTGCCTCGAGGAAAAATTGAGTGATCCCATAATGCGCAACAACACAATCACTGACCACCACATCGTCACCATGGCGTGCCTTTTGCCTAGCAACGAAGTCATGGGATTCGGGTCGATCAAGCGTCTGAATAAAATGCGAAACGCCGATGATTCCTTCGGACTCGGCTGCACTGAGTCCAGGCAAGTAGTTCTCATTGAAACCTAAGAACGCAAGGCGCGACTTTTGCTTCATGCCTGCTGCCGTGAATTGCTTGATGAAGGTCACACCATCCGCACCCGGAGTGGTCAAGATGACCGTCTCGGCACCTGACTCTTCGATCTTACGGATCGTAGTGGCAAAATCCTTAACGCCGAAAGGGGTGTATTCTTCGCCCACCACATCGCCACCGGCATCTTCTACGGCTTTACGGATCGCCACATTCATCTTTTGCGGCCAGGCGTAGTCTGTGCCGAATAGATAGACTTTCTTGCCGATTGTCTCCATCAGGTAGGGAATCAATGGGTCGACATAATGCGCGGGAAGGGCACTGTAACAAGAGATGTAATTACTGCACACGCCACCCTCGTAGTCGGTGGCATAAAGCAGCGGTTTGCGGCCCCGTTCGATCGTAGACTTGATAGCGTCGCGCGACGCACTTGTGATTGGCCCAATCACTGCATCGACCTCATCGCGGCGGATTAATTGCAGTGCACGCTCCACCGTAGTTTTGGGATCTGTGCGGGTGTCGGCCTTGATGATTTCAATCTGGCGACCCAATACGCCACCAGCGTCGTTGAATTCGTCCACCAGCATCTCGATACCCTGTGTTGCTTGCGCGCCAAAAAGTTCCAGCCCGCCCGAAAGCGGCATCAGTACGCCTAGTTTTACCGTCTTTGCTAGTGCAAGTGCAGGGGTTCCTAGTGCCACCGAGCCGATAATCGCCGCGCCACCACGTAGAACTTCTCTACGGTTTGTCGTTCTTGTCGTAAACTGGGTCGTATTCATGTCATTGCCCCTGAATTTGAAGGTCCTACAACGCCCATTCCTCTACACTACTGTGTAGCCTCCATCCGCGACGAGGTTTTCTCCCGTCACAAAGCTTGCCTCGTCACTGGCCAGAAAAAGAACCGTGTTGGCGATCTCTTTGGGCGTACCGAACCGCTTCATCGGCTGCAGCGAAAGGTAGCTTTGCATCGCAGCTTCAGGATCGGCAGAAGTATTTGCGGCACCGAGTCGCAGCCCCGGCGTGTCGATCGTGCCGGGGCAAATCGCATTAACGCGTATACCATGTTCCATTAAACTGATCGCTGAACCGCGAGTGAGAGAAGATACCCCCCCTTTGGTTGCGTGATAGGCGGCATATCCCGGAGAACCAACGATAGCGAAAGACGACGACGTATTGATGATCGAGCCGCCATTACCGTGATCGATCATCCGGCGCGCAGCCTCGCGTGTGCCGATAAATACCGAACGCAGGTTGACGCGGACGAGTAAGTCAAAATCTTCATCTGTTGCGTCGAGAATATTGCGGGTATCCTGTATGGCGGCGTTATTGAACAGGATATCAAGTCGTCCAAAACGACTGCTGCAAAGGTCAAATGCCGCCTCAAGATCGGCGCGTTCACCTACATCGCAGCTGGCGAAAACAGCCTTGCCGCCTGCTTCGACGATTTCAGACGCAAGCGCAGTACCTGCCGCTTCATCCAGATCAGCGATAACAACACTGGCGCCTTCCTCTGAAAATCGGCGGGCAGTGGCAGCCCCAATCCCATTTGCGGCACCTGTTAAGACGGCGGCACGGTTTTCAAGTCTCATTCTTTTGGTTCCCAGATTTTGAGTGGTCCCTTGCCAGCAAAATGGTCAAGTACATCCTGCGACTCAGCAACGACACCAAAATGCGTTGCAATATCATAAAGCGACGATTCTTGCTCGCGTGGGCCCGTTGCTGCACAAGCATCACTTGGCACTACCACCTGATAGCCATTGAAAAAGGCATCATGGACGGTTGAGCGTACGCAAATATTGGTCACAACGCCGAACACGACCAGTGTATCAATGAGGTTATCTTTTAGGGTTAAGTCTAAATCAGTGCCAAAAAATGCACTATAGCGACGTTTGATGAACACGAAATCGTCGTTTTGTTTATCAAGCTGCGGCATAACGTTGATGCCACTAGTACCTTCCAAACAGTGCTGTGCCCGCTTTAGAAACTCTCGATCACGCCTAAGGCCTTGACGGTGCGCGTCCACAATCCAGCCAATCATCATGCCCGATGCTCGAGCACTTTTTATAAGATCGTTTTGAATAGGATAAAGTCGTTCCGCTCCAGGTAGGCACATGGCTCCCGACGAGTCGCAAAAGTCATGCAGCATATCCACGACGAGGACTGCTGTGGTGTCGGATTTTAGTAAGATTTGTTGCGTGCTTTGAGTGTATGCAGAAAAGTCATCCATTTTTATATTTTAGCCATTTTTTTTGTCACTAGATAGTCAATACTTTCTTTTACCGCAACAAATATATCTGTCGCACATTCATCGAATTCAATGACCATCCATTTGGGGTGATCTCCACAAGCTTTTGCAATGGCATTAAAGTCCTGAACACCATTACCCAATGCCACCATTGGCTCATGTGGTTGCGCCGCAAAATCATCATACCATGGAGCTGGGCCATCTTTAACGTGCATAAACTGCACACGATCGCCAAATTTCTTTATTATTTCTGCAGGATCTCGTTGAGCAGTTTTTGCCCAATACGTATCAATTTCAAGAAAAATATCTTTATCCAAATATTCAATTAATGTCTGAAGTGGATATTCTCCCTCTGCATCTAGCCTCACTTCCCACCAGTGATTGTGCAGTCCGAATTCAAGTCCATTTGATTTCAGAAACTGACTGGCTTCATTGTAAATGTCTGCTAGCTCCTTGATTCCGTCTACCGTTTGGTATCGCTCATCTTCTGGCCAGCCATGCCAGATCAGCTTTGTGCAATCATATGCCTCCGCCATTGCAAGTGCTTTTTCCCGCATGTCTCCCACAGGAATTTCACCATGCATAGAGCTCACAGATAACCCAGCACTCTTTAGGAGCTTGCTTAAAGATTTAGGATTTGATTTAGAAGTCCCCTCATCCTTCGATAGCGCATCAGAGAAATCAAAAGTCTCCACATACTTCAAGCCAGTTTGAGCTACTTTTTGAATGGTACCCGAGAGGTCTTCCTTCATCTGATTTCGAAAGGTGTATAGCTGACATGAAATTTTGTGAATGGCCTCATTGTTAATTGACGGTAAAACTTGATCGATTGTTTTTTCTTTTTGACTACAAGCAGAAAGAAGGTATGAGGAACCCAAAAGAACCGACATGCTGCTGATTGATGTTGATTGGATGAATGCTCTTCTGGAGTATTTATTCGTTAATTTCATTGTTAGATCCAGAATGAGAAGTAGCTATAAATTGCGACGACCAGACCGAGTATGAAAACGGTGGCGATCACTTCGCGTTTATCCCAGCTATCTCGCACTGCTTTACGATCCATCATGGCGTAAGTCAGTCCTTTCAATTGCTCTATTCGCGGAGCAGCTGACGTATAGGAAGCGACAATGATTGTCGTGACACTAATCAGAAACAAGACACCTGAAAAATATAGGAAATTGAAATCCGCAATTGCCGCGAGGAACGCGGGATTTTCGATTTTTCCAGCGCCAAAAATTCCTTGTAAAACGAGTTTGGCCATACCGAGGATAAAGCCCAGATTCAGACCCCATGTCGCACCACGGGAGTTGATTCGCTGGTTAAACAATCCGAGGAGAAAGACCGCAGTAATTGGTGGCGCTAGATAACCCTGAACATTTTGCAGGTATTGATAGAGTCCCCCCTTCGATATTGCCGGCATGATTGGAATCCACAGCAGGCCGAGAATAATGACGACACCGGTCGCGAGTCGCCCAACGGTAACCAGTTTTTGCTCAGAGGCGCCTGGGTGTATCTTTTCATAGACATCAACCGTAAAAAGCGTTGCAATGGAATTGAAAAGAGATGATAGGGAACTCATTAGCGCGGCCAGTAATCCAGCGACTACCAAGCCACGCAATCCAGCGGGCAACAGCGTCGTCACCATCGTTGGAAAAACCTGGTCGCCGACAAATCCGCCAGACCCATCGCTAGGTATCATCAGGAGGCCTTTCTGATGTAACGCTGCACCGATGAGGCCAGGAATCAGGAAGATCATCACCGGCGAGACTTTCAGAAGTGCGCCCAACAAGGCGCCGCGTCGAGCGGTTTTCAGATCTTTCGCGGCGAGTGTGCGTTGCACAATATATTGGTCCGTGCACCAGTACCAGATGCCGACAATGGGGGACGCGATCAGGATACCGAGCCACGGAAAATCCGGGTCCGATAACGGTCTCCATAATGCATAGTCAGCCACGTTTTTGCTGGCGAAGGACTGCAATTCGCTCCATCCTCCCAGGAGATCGAGGCCGATCCACGTGATCGCGGCGGAACCGATGAGCAGAATAGTCGCCTGTATCGAGTCGGTGTACAGCACTGCCCGCAATCCGCCAGCAACCGTGTACAGGCCGGTCAGGACCACTGTTGCGACGGCACCGACCCAGAACGCGTTCTCGGGACTGCCAAATGTTTCTGGCAATAAGGTTTTGAATACCAGAGCACCAGCGTAAACAGTAACCGACACTTTAGTAAGCACATACGCGGCCAGCGAAACCAGTGATAATATCCAGCGCGGCCGCGGACCGAAGCGCTTCTCCAAAAACTCCGGCATAGTGAACACGCCAGACTGATAATAGAAGGGTACGAAAACCCAGGCGAGCAGAACAACGATCCATGCATGCAATTCATAGTGCGCCATCGCCAGACCGGTCGCGGCACCTTGACCTGCCAGGCCAACGATGTGCTCAGAGCCGATATTCGATGCAAAGATTGATGCACCGATAGCAAAAAATCCGACATTGCGCCCAGCCAGAAAATAGTCCGTCGATGTTTGATGTCGGCGTGTCGTCGAGATGACAACACCAAGCAGCACCCCGAAATAGACAACAATGACAAGCCAATCAATGGGATCAAGTGTATTCATCGTCACTCATTGTAATTTAATTATTGTTTTATAGTATCGATATGGAATTCTTGACCAGCAGGATACTTTGATAACGAACAGTTTTTGGTGTGTTCGGCTGTGCAGGAGCCGTTTTCATAAGCAATCAATTACTTATTATACGGCCTCCCCAGATATTTTCACCAGTGCTGTATCCGACATTTTGAATGGTGAGAATCAATATCATGAGTTATCATACGGCCCCGTTCGATCCAGCATAATAGCAAGTTAATATTTTTTTATATTTGGCAAATGGTGCCGCGACCATTATGTCGGTAATTCTTTGTCAGCAACACTCACTAAAGAAGTAGAGGGATGAAAAGTAAAGACATTATTCAGTGTCGCGTATCAATCATCGCCATATCCGTATTTTCAGTTATGGCGCAGGCATCCGATCAAATTGATGAAATCGTTGTCACGAGTTCGCGAGCACCCACCAGTCTCATAGAGCACCAAGGAAACATCGCCGTCCTGAACAAAAAAGAGGTGCAGGACTTGGCGCATGCACATATCCATGAACTCATGACGCATGTTGCTGGAGTCTGGGTGGGGCGAGGTAGTGGGCAGGAAAGCCTGCCATCGATTCGCTCGCCAGTTTTGACTGGAGCTGGATCCTGCGGTGCGATCCTGACACTCGAAGATGGCATACCGACGCGGCCGAGCGGGTTTTGTAATGTCAATCAACTCTTCGAATTACCGACGGAGTTGGCTGAACGAATAGAAGTTATTCGTGGCCCAGGTAACGCGCTGTATGGCTCGAACGCGCTCCACGGGACCATCAATATGTTGCTACCCGAGCCACAGGATTCGGAGTTCACGAGCGCGAGTCTCGAGCTGGGCCCAAATGAGATGGTAAGGGCAAAAGCAGCGATGGGTCTGGCTGGTCCGTCACCGATCGTTTTTGGCGCTGTTGTCGCTGATGATGGTGGTTTTCGAGAGGACTCGGGCTATCGTCAAGCTAAGGCTTATGTGAAAAAATCCTGGGCGACGAAGAATGGAAATCTGGTTGGAAGTTTCTCTGTTAGCGATCTCGATCAGGAAACCGCCGGTTTCATTCTTGGCGAAAACTCCTACAAGGATCCAGCACTGAATCGTCAGAATCTCAATCCAGAGGCTTACCGGGACGCAAGCAGCCAGCGTCTGTCGCTGCACTGGAAAGGCCAGCGCGGTCGGTATGAGATCGATATACGCCCTTACGTGAGACGATCGGAAATGGTTTTCTTGCAGCACTATCTACCGGGTAAGCCCCTCGAAGAAAACGGACATGTCAGCCTGGGTTTTCTGGCGAATACGCGATACGAGACCGACGGCAAGTCGATTGAGTTCGGGGTCGATGTCGATGCGTCAGAGGCCTATTTGCGTGAGACTCAAGTAGGCTTAACGCAGGGTTCTAATTTTTTGATAGCGACCCGACCGGACGGCAAGCACTACGACTATGATGTACAGGGCCTGGTTGGAGCTGCGTACGTTCAAGCGGAGTTTCGGCCGACAGATAAGCTCGCTATCAGCACTGGACTGCGCGCCGAATTCGCACGTTACGACTACGACAACCGGATGTTGAATGGCAATACAAAGGATGACGGTACGCCATGTGGATTTGGTGGCTGCCTTTACACCAGACCGGAGGACCGTAGCGACGATTTTGCTGGTATCGCGCCGAAACTCGGCGTGGCGTTTAGCTTATCGGATGCTATGACACTGTATTCGAATATCGCTCGAGGTTTTCGTGCCCCGCAAATAGCGGAACTGTATCGCCTGCAAAGTGGTCAGCAGGTCAGTGACTTAAAAGCGGAGACCATTGACTCGTTTGAGGTCGGGATCCGTAGTGGTAAAGACGACGTGTTCGTGGAGGCATCTGCCTTCGCAATGAAGAAAAAGAACAGTGTCTATAAGGACTCTAACGGCTTCAACGTTAGCGGCGGCCAGAGCCGGCATCTCGGAGTCGAGCTGGACTGGGAAATGCCACTACATGATTACTGGACCTTCTCGTTGAATGGTACTTACGCAAGACACACTTATGACTTTGACGTTGTTGCTGCTCGGGGCGAGACATTCACCTCTGGGCGAGAGATCGATACGGCACCGCGATGGCAGGGCGCTGCGGCGATTCAATATAATGGCCCCGGACAGATCGACGGCGAGCTGCAGTGGACGTCGCTCGGATCCTACTTCCTTGACGCCGAAAATCAGCGCTCGTACCCAGGTCACGATTTGGTCAATTTGAGATTGGCCTATAGAGCGACTGACAATTGGTCCGTGGTCGCTGCGCTGAAAAACTTGGTCGATATCGAGTATGCGGATCGGGCCGATTTTGCGTTCGGTAATTACCGATATTTCCCGGGTAGAGGCAGGGAGCTGTACATACGCATGGAGTATGTGCGTTGAGCGATTTTTTCTTCAGCCATTCGTGACGAGATAAGGCCGAGCATGACGTTTACTTTCTTGGAGGCCAGCGCAACCGACACGGCTATCGCCCATGAAAGTGTCATACACTGCTACGATTTTGCAGCCGCCATGGCCAGCCAATCCAGCATATATTGCCGAAACGAACTGAACACTAAAATGTCATATGTGGGTGACTCATTTACGTAATGAATTTGTGTTGTTGTTTTTGCTATACCCGTACGTGCGGTCGAGCCCGGAGGAAATACCCGAGGATGAATATCGATACTCACGCCTTGAGCCAACACATCTCGTGATTCAGGGCCGGATAGCTGTATGCGCGCGTACAGGTCCGACACATCGACAAAGGAATGCGAAATATCAGCACTCGAACGCTCCAGAGATTGCAGGACATCCATCTGGTTGCCGTCTGCTACCTGCAATAACCAATGATTCGAACTAATGCAGAAGGCGATGCGGCCATTTGCAGTTTTCACCAGTTTGTTGGCGCACGTCGGTAGGACGATGTCTAAGTATTCGTTACAAGCTTGACGGGCATCGTTACCGCCACGCAGATCGAGAAACCCACAGTTTGCTAAAGCTTTAATTGATACATTATAGCCGGCCATATCAGTCTCGCATCTTCAGGCCGTCCGGATCGATAAAAACCGGTTCGCATACTTTGGCGAGCGCCGTTTTTTCCTTGGTGAACAGGGTGACAGTTTCACCCAATCGAGAACGCCCATCTGAAAGTTGTGCCAGCGCGATCGAGCGCTTTAGGTTGGGGCTATGAAAGCCGATGGTGACCATTCCGATCATGTTCCGCTCGGCATCGATGAGTGGTGTGCCTTTTGGTGGAACAAAGCTACCGTCTTCTGGTAGCAGGCCGATGACTTCGGGCCGAGGTCCACCCTTATTCAGGTCGCGAGTGGTTGAACGCTTGCCGACGAAGTCACCTTTTTTCTTTGGAACCACCCAGCCCATACCAACGTCATATATGTTGGCATAACCATCGCCCTCAAGACCCGCAGCGATAAACGCTTTTTCAGTACGCAATAGCATGCTGGTATCCGATCCTACTGGTGTAATGTCAAAGTCTTTGCCAGCGGCAAGCAATGCATCCCACAATTCCCGACCATGACGTGTAGCAACGACTATTTCAAAGCTCAGTTCACCCGTATACGTAACGCGTGATACTCGGGCATTGATATTGGCAATCTGGCAATTCTTTGTATCAAGAAATTTGAATGCGTCCGAACTGACGTCAATACTGGTTGCGGCAGCTTGCATAACGTCACGTGCGAGTGGGCCACAAACACAAATCACCGCCCACTGATCAGAGACCGGTGTTAGATATACATCGAGGTCTGGCCAGTCGCAATGCAGTAACCTCTCAAGATGCTTTTGTACGACCGAGGCAACACCCGAACCGGTTGACATCAAGTAGTGATCCTCTGAGAGGCGAAAGGTGACTCCATCATCGAGTAAGCGACCATCTTCGTGCAGCATGTAACCAAACTTGCAGCGTCCGATGGGTAATTTACCCCACGAGTTTGTATAAACTCGGTCCAGGAAGGTAACTGCATCCGCTCCTTTGATCGAAATCTTACCCAGTGGCGTACCATCATAGATACCCACACCATTACGAACCGCCAATGCCTCCCGATTGATTGCATCATTAGCGGTCTCACCCGATTTTGCGATAAACAACGGTCGACGAAAAAGCGCACCAGTTTCATCAAGATGACCGCCATTATCGATAAACCAATCGGTGATCGGTGTGCGTCGCCAGGGGATGATTAAGTCGCTGCTATCGGCGCCGGCCATCGCGCCGAAACTCACTGGACTGTAAGCAGGTCGATAGGTCGTAGTGCCAATGGCACCGGGGGTCGTCGAAGTGATTTGTGCCATCAGGCCAATAATATTGACGTTGCCCGTTTTGCCTTGATCAATACCCATTCCTGCAGTGGTGTATCGTTTGACGAGTTCGATCGAGCGGTAACCTTCGCGTTCCGCCAATCGAATGTCTTTGCTCGTAACGTCATTATTAAAATCCAGGAACGCTCGACTACTCTTCTTCGGTAGAGGAACTTCCCACATTGGCATGGGACTAATATTTGGTTCGGCTGCACAGATGGGGCCGCTTTTCGGTTCAGTGTCGAAGCCACAAGCCTTAGCGGCATTGTAGCCCGCTGTTAGGCCATCGCTAAGACACGTCGAAAGTGCGAATTGTCCGCGACACGCACCGGCTGATACCTCGTTTTGGACTGACATTCCGGGAATGAACGTTACAAGGTCTGCATCGTATGCTGGTCTGGCACCGGACTGAGAATGCAAGTGAATTGTCGGATTCCATCCGCCTGACATTAACAGTAAGTCGCATGCGATTCTTCGGCAGTCGCCAGCGCCGTTTGATGCGCAGATTTCGACAGCAGAAACGCGACGCACACCGATAACTTTGGATATCTGACTTGCGAGCAAGACGTCGATTCCTTTGGCAGTTGCTGCCGCGATAAGGCTGGCATCAGGCTCCGATCTTAGATCAATAACGGCTACAATATTGACGCCGTTGTCCTTTAGGTCGATAGCATGTTGGTAGCTGCCATTGTTGTTCGTGAACAGTACTGCGTCTCGGCCCGGTCTCGCACCGTAGCGCAGACAATAGTGGCTTGCGGAAGAGGCCAGCATGACTCCTGGCCGGTCATTGTCAGCAAAAGTGATCGGTCGTTCGATCGCACCCGTTGCGAGAATTACCTGGCGGGCCCGAATCTTCCATAGGCGTTCCTTCACCCAGCTCTTGTCTGGACGTCGTTCGAGTGCGGTGATGAAGTTCTGGTCGTAATAGCCGATAGCGCTTGTTTCTTTGAGGCGAACTACATCGGGTAGAGCGTCTATTTCAGCGACGACTTCGGATATCCACGAAAGGGCGGGACGTGAATTAATCTCCGCGCTGTCACCAAGCAAGTAGCCACCCGCTTCTGGCTGATTGTCGACCAACAGCACGCGCGCGCCACTGCGACCTGCCGCCAAGGCTGCAGATAAGCCGGCAGGGCCTGCGCCAATAACCATTACATCGCAGTGATGAAATCGATGTTCATAGCGATTTCGAGCCGATTTTTTTGGCACAGCTCCCCATCCAGCGACTCTTCGAATAAACCGGCTATACCAGTCCCAACGATCGCGGGGCCACATAAATGTTTTGTAGTAAAACCCTGCAGGGAAGAGCCGATGCAAAAAATTATTCATCCCACCGAGGTCAAAATGCACTGAAGGCCATGCGTTTACGCTGTGGGCTTCGAGCCCTTCATAGAGTGGTAGTGTCGTCGCCAGGACATTTGGCTCCTCATTGCTACCGAGAAGCTGTACGAACGCGTTGGTTTCCTCAGCACCGGCACTCATGATGCCACGAGGTCGATGGTATTTAAAACTACGCCCGACGATCGAGATGCCATTGGCAATTAAGGCGGAGGAGAGCGTGTCGCCAGTGTACCCACCAAGTCGTTTACCATTGAACGTGAATGTCAGCGGCCGGTCGCGATCGATGCGCCCGCCGGAGTTCGCACGAAAAGCCTGCTTACTCACTGCCGCTATCCTCATCAGGTTTTCGCAGCTCATTGTTTATGGAGTTGCGTTCAACCAAGATCCAGCGATTACAGCCACGCACGTGCCACCAGTGTTCCTTGGCCCAGCCCTTGGTGTTTGGTACGCAGTAAATATATTCACACCATTGGGCGTCACTCATTGCATCGGGTTTGTCCGGGCGGCGATGCTCGACGTCGCCACCGTACGTGAACTCATCTTCATTGCGATCGCCGCAATGCGGACAATGAATGAATATCATAGGACGCTACCCATTAACGGTTTCCATAACTGGCGCGCTCAAGAATTAGACGACCACTGGAGAATCGCTCAAGACCATAAGCTTCGATGAGGGGGTCTGGACGATTATTTGCTATGAGATCGGCATGCATCATTGCTGCCAGTGGCGTGGTCTTAAAGCCGCCAGAAC
Source organism: Gammaproteobacteria bacterium (assembly GCA_018699395.1). Classification (GTDB taxonomy): domain Bacteria; phylum Pseudomonadota; class Gammaproteobacteria; order Steroidobacterales; family Woeseiaceae; genus UBA1847. Next base: position 36,472 of record JABIQN010000067.1, on the reverse strand, counting down.
CGGCAACGTCGACGTAAAATCCGTCGATTTCAGTTTTCGAGATGATGGGTGAATTGTCGTAGGTGATATCCAGAGCGCCAGCCCATTGCCGCATGAATTGCATGCGCTCGAATACTGGAAAGACTTGCAGTATTGCGGCAATCGTTGCTTCAGGTACCTGTGGCGTGCCGCGTTGCGAGTAGCTGGGGTAGGGCTCTGCGATGGAGCCCATAACCAATTCACCTTTATCCGATTGCACAAAGTAAGTATTAAGCCCGCGCAGCACGACCACGTTGTCCAGTATGGGCTTAACTGGAGTTGATACTATTGCCTGTAATGGCACTGTTTCAATCGGCAGGCAAACATCCGCCATTGCCGCGACTCGCTTGCCGTGACCAGAAACTGCCATGCCGAGTTTGCGTGTTGTGATTTTCCCTTGCGATGTTTGCACGCCAGTTACACCCTGTGCATCGCAAAGAATATCAGTGACTTCGCAGTTTTCAATAATGTCGACGCCAAGCTTACTGGCGGCTCTTGCGTATCCCCAGGATACTGCGTCATGACGTGCGATGACGACATCCGGGTGATGGATGCCACCAACGATTGGCAAGCGCTGTGGACTCTCGGCTAACGGCAGTCGTTGCTGTAATTCTTCCAAAGTGATGATGCGGTGCTCGGCACCAAAAAGAGAAGTTGTATTCACCATTCGCTTAGCATCGGATAGATCGCGATCGCCCATGAGTACTGTGGTCATGCCGCGCTTTGACAGCATGATGTTAAAGTTTAAGTCATTACTCAGCGTGTGCCAGCTTTCGACAGCAGCGCGATGAAAGCGTACGTTTTCCGGGTACAGGAAATTATCGCGAATGGTCATTGTGTTACGTGCAGTATTGCCGCCGCCAAGCCAGCCTTTCTCAAGTACAGCAACATTGTTGATGTTGTGTTGACTGGCGAGGTAAAAGGCAGCACCCAGACCGTGTCCACCACCGCCAATGATAATCACGTCGTAACTTGGCTTCGGACGCGCGTGGCGCCATGCTGGAGGCCACCCACCGTGATTTCGGAGTGCATGCCAGGCGAGATTAAGGGCCGAATATTTCATTCTCTACGCGCAAAAGTCCTAAAGTTATAGAAGAATTTCTAACCAATAATTCTTGCCTAGAGACCCAAGTCCAACTTGACTTGAATCAACATCGCTGACTCCTACTCATAACTCTCATCATCATAACCCAACACCGGAATGGCAAGCAGCAACAATAATGATTTGTCGATCGAGGCAGGATATAGCGTAGGCGATCGTTAGGACTGAAGCCAGACCCTAGGCTCGGGTAGATGAGGGGGGGAGGTAGGCTGAACTGCCGTGGTCCGATGTGCTGGTCGTCGATGCTACTTTCATTGTTCAGTTTATTCATACGACAATGAGGAACTTTATATATCAATTCGGTCACTTTTCCTACATTCTCGCTGCTCGATTGATGAATGATGGACAGGTAAATTGTTTCTTAATAACTGCTGGTATATCGCCGCATGGAGTCGAGACATTGAGCGTGCACTTGTTGCACGTACGATGCTTGCCGAAAACCTAGTTCTCTATCGACAGCAGGACGGCGCAGTCGTTGCGCTGGAAGATGCGTGTCCACATCGAAAATTGCCGCTCTCTAAAGGGCGCTTGCTCGGTGACATTATTGAATGTGGCTATCATGGCCTGCAGTTTGACTGCTCAGGCAATTGCGTATTGGCACCCACACAAAGTCGTATTCCGCCGCAGGCCAGCGTCAGAACCTATCCGACCGCAGAGAAATATGGATTTGTATGGATCTGGATGGGTGACCCTGAACACGCAGACGAATCGAAAATCTTCGAGATTCCCAATTTCGAAAATCCGGCATGGGGGAAAACTGACGGTGGGGTGCTCGAAATTGACTGCCACTATCTTTGGGTGACGGATAATTTATTGGATCCATCGCACGTTGCATGGGTCCACCAATCGTCGTTCGGTGCACCTGGGACCGACGATACGCCATTACGGATAAAGACATTAGACGACGGCGTGGTGGTATCGCGCTGGATCTCTGATCAAGCCTTGCCGCCTTACTATGCACCGTTGGTTAAATTTGAGGGTAACTGCGATCGCTTACAGCATTATGAGGTACGAGTACCAAGCGTTTGCATCAACCGATCAATATTCACACCGGCAGGAACCGGAGGACAGGAATCAGAACTCAATGATAAGGCCTACGTCATGGTGTCCTATAATTTCATGACACCGATCGACGAAAACACGACAACTTACTACTGGCTACAACATTACAATAATGACCCACACGATACGGTTATTGCGAAGCAGCTCAATGATGGTGCCGTTATAGCGTTCAATGAGGATCGTGAAATCCTTGAGGCAGTTCATATGGGTATGCAAAACACGACTACGCCGAAGCTGGATCTCGCCCTGGATGCAGGATCTCTTCGTTATCGTAAAATTCTCGATGGAGTAATTGCTAAAGAGCAAGTTAGCTAGACCGAAAATACCATGAGCAACGATACCAACATGTCCGACAATAAGCGCACGCAAGACGATGCTCGGGACGAGCCGCCAATTATTTCCGGTGACGTACTGTTAGTTACGTTTTCGTCGTCGGGCATTCAAGTTCCGTGGCTGGGCAACCACGAGTCCCTTCTTGAGCTAGCTGAAGCGAACGGCCTATCACCAGATTTTTCCTGCCGAGCCGGAGTATGTAACACTTGCGAGTGCTCTATTAGCAGCGGCGATGTAAGCTATCTTGACGAGCCCTTAAGTATGCCGGAGGACGGCAGGGCGCTGATTTGTTGCTCCATTCCAGATGGCGACATAACACTTGATTTGTAAGCTTTGGATAAAGGAGTAGTTATGGATTATAAGAAATCCATAGTGGGTGCTGATAGTGATCTTGCGATATACGCAAAAAGTGTTGATCGGTACGTTACCGGCATTTGGGAAATAGTTAAAAATGGCAAAGGCATGGCCATTCGAGAAGTTTCCTGAATGATAGATCTCCCTCTGAAATTGCGTGATGGCATTGATAACCTGTTATTCAATTGTATTGGTGTGAAGGCCGGTGAATCCTTAGCGATCGTGAGTGAGCAGGGCGCTGATGGTTATTACTCAGCCACGTTAGACAGTGTCATTGCTGCGTATGCACGTATGCAATCACTGGATGTTCATCTCGTGGTTGCGCCCGTTCTAGAGGAAGTGAATACGTTCCCGGATGAGATTCGTCAAGCTATTGAATCTACGGACCATACTCTTTTTCTATCACGCATCGGTGACCAGGTGCGCTTTAGCGGGCTTGGTGGAGCCGGTAGTGTAACCGTGTGCTATGCGCTAGACGAGGAAAGTTTCGCGACACCGTTTTGCAGCGCGCATTATGAGTTTTTTGCGCTTCTTGCAAGTAAAGTTAACGCGGCCATGTTTGGCGAAAAGGAAATCACAATTCGTTGCGCATCTGGTACATATCTACATGGGATTTCTGGCGAGGACCTCACCCCTATCGGTGATGTCACCATAAAGCGTTTCCCAATAAGCGTTTTCCGTCCGATGCTGGCGGATACTTTTTCGGGAAAGATTGCATTAACCCGATGGCTGACACCGACGGGATCACGCCTCTATAAACCAGAAGCCATACTTATCGACGGTGTTGTGTTCGCGTTAGTTGAGAATGGACGTATTGTCGATTTTGATGGCGCTTCAGTCGAAGTCGATAAAATACGAGCCCATTATAAATTCGTTGCCGATAGATTTAATATCCAATCCAACATCATACATTCTTGGCATGCCGGTATTCATCCACACAATGGCTATCGCGGAACTGCGACGAACCACCTGGCACGTTGGGGTGGTTCGGCATTTGGAAATACACGATATCTGCATCTGCATACTTGTGGCGACTACCCACCGGGAGAAATATGTATGTCCGTCTTTGATCCTACGGTAACCGTGGATGGTGTGGATTTATGGCGAGATGGTCGTTTCGTGTTCGCCGAATCAGCTGCGGTTAAAACACTTCAGTCTGGTTATCCTGGGGTGCAGCAGTTGTTTGAGAATCCAGTTATGGAATACGGCGTAAACTGACGTAACTCACTTGTAAAAACCGACAGCGTCTCCCTCGGTCGTTACACCGAGGCCGTTCAATAATCGGTTCGAATAGTTAAAATAAGCAATTACCTGATTGACTTCCAATATTTCGCCGTCGCCACAGCCTTGAGCTCGCAGCGCGTCAATATCACTTTTTTCCATTCTGCCGACAGATAAGGTCAATTTCTCTGCATAAATCAAAAGTGCTAGCTCTTTGCCGGAGAACAATCGCTCAGGCTCTCCGTCCTGTAATGCATCGTATATCGCGTCCGCCCGTTTATCGTCACCAATCAGGCGTCGTACATTCATGAAATGGTGTGTCAGGCTGTACGAACAGCGATTTTTAATGCTGGTGTATGACGCGATGATTTCCAGATACCACAGCGGTAAGGAATTATCGCTGTGGTGTAAAACACTGCGGTATAAAGCGACATGCCCCGCCATCGTATGTGGACGCAGCGAGTGCGCTTTCATGACGTTATCGACTGTGCCATGAGGTGTTCGTGCATTGTCGTACATTTCCCGAAGCACTCCGGTCGCTTCGTATTCAGGGATCATCTCAATCCATGCGCTCATAAATGTGTTCCTGTTGAGATTTTTGTTATTAATTCTGAAAATATTTGTAGATGCTCTCAAACTGAAATTTTGATACGCGCTGACAGGGGGGGAGGCTCTTTTTTGCTTACAAATTGTCGTTCTATGGTTTCCGAAATAACATCGTGAATCGATCAGTATTGCCAGAAACTGAACGTCGGCCTACCTCATACTCCAACTCGTCATCGGCGTGGAAATGAAGGTCAGAATAATCAACAAATTCGAAACCTATATCTGCCATTTCTTTAATGACCAATACAGGGTCTATGCGTCGCCCATTTTCATTGTTTTCTTTTTCCATATGTCGGCGCGTATGGTCCACTACTCCGTAGTGACCACCATGTTTAAGTGCCTTGAATATCTGAGAATTCATCATCTGTCTGACTTCTTTACTAAAGTTATGTAGATTTCGAAACGTTAGGACCATATCGAGTTCGTTAACGCCAGCATCAAAGTCATCTGGTTCTGCATTCTGAGTGATATACCGATACCAGTCACTCCGATTTACGTTCTCATTGCTTTCTAGCAGCTCAACTTTCTCAAAGTCAGGTGTGCCAATGATGTTTTGTTTTACATAGTTGGTCCCGATCATGAGATACAGCTTGCCATTCTCAGCGAGCACGGGCGCGAGCAATCTTGTATACCAACCTCCTCCGGGTATTAGCTCGAGTACGCGCATGTTATCTTTCAGTCCGAAGAAGTTAAGTGTTGCTAATGGTTTACGATTTGGATCCCGGTCAATATGCGCTTGAGGGCGCGATTCTGCAGCCATTGCAGCTTTGAGTTTGGCATCAATATCGTTTGCGCCTTGTGCGGATAAAGACAAGGAAAGGATTAGGGCGATAGTTAGTAATTTCATTAGCAGGGTCCTTTGTAATTTATACCAAGAATACCAGTTTCCTAAGAAGGTGTAATATCTCGGCCGAATAATTTTTATGAGAGGTGACTATGGATATTGATCAATTCATTGTGGATTGTAAGGTGGCACTTAATGGTGGCATACCAACCAAAGCTGTTCGGGAGGTCGTGGCTCATGCTGTTTCAGATGAGCGGGCAGCTATTAAGGCACTGGGCATACCTCAACAAGGTGGCGTTCAAAAAATCTATGTGTCTGATGAACTCACCATTCTTAACATTGTCTGGGCGCCAGGATTGGAAATAATGCCGCATAATCACAATATGTGGGCAGTGATTGGCATATACAGCGGCCGTGAGGATAATGTTTTCTGGCGACGCTTGAAGGATGATGGCAAAGGACGAATCGAAGAGGCGGGCGCTAAATCGCTAGGCCCAACAGATGTAACCACCCTTGGCAAAAACATTATTCACTCGGTAAGCAATCCTACTTCAGGATTCACTGGCGCTATCCATGTTTATGGAGGTGACTTTTTCAAGATGCATAGAAGTGAATGGGACATACATGCGCTCGAAGAGCGACCATATGATATCGAGAAGAATATGAAGCTGTTCGAAGCGGCAAACTAGCTGGGTATGTCGTGATAAAATCTGGGGTCCGATGTGTCTTGGTCGCGTCGATATTCTTCGGAATCACATGCGCGGACGGACCGTTATTGGGGTCAGTGATTAAGGACTAAAGCCTTACCCACCTAGTTAATGATCATGACGGCGTCCTCTCGGAAGGGTTCGGCTAATGTGGGTTACCCAAGAATACGAGAAAATGCGCTTGGGTCTGTGAGCGCTATAAAGATCAGGCCACTGACTGCACCGCACAGGTGCGCATCATGGTTGATGCGCCCCGTGTTTTGCGTCGACGCCCAGTAGGAGTATCCGACGTAGCTGATAGCGAATAGAAATGCCGGTATCGGAACCGGAATCGGCATAATCATTAACGTCGTTGTTGGGAAGTAAACGATGTACGCAAACAGAACTGCCGATATAGCGCCCGATGCGCCAAGGGATGCATAGCCAGGGTTGTCGCGATGTTTATACCAGGTGCAGGTATGGCTAACGACGAGGCCAAAGAGGTACAGAATTAAAAACGGCACGGTGCCGATGAACCGCTCCATTGGGAATGCGAAGAAATAGAACGTGAACATGTTGAACAGAAGGTGTCCAACATCAGCATGTACGAAGCCACTTAGGATAATCGTGTTATATTTTTTGGCGCGCAGAAATTGATTTGGTCGAAACAGACACATATCGATGATGCGCGGTGATCGGAACAAACCGATTAGGCTGATGCCGATGGTCAGGATCATTATTAATGGGGCTGCGACAATACCGGACTCGAGCATTACCGATCCTTACAGGTGATTGTTCCATCGAAAATAGTGACTTGCAGTATCGTGTCATTGATTTGGTTAGCTGGAATATCGAGAAGGTTCTGATTGAGCACTATACTGCCCGCGCGCTCGTCGACTTCGATCGGTCCGGTCTTCTTCTCTTGGCGTATGAGCCGCACCGCGTTAATGATGTCAGCTACTTCGGTGGTGGGTTCACTCTGATAGCTCAAAGCAAGTGCCGAGAGACTGCAAGTGATTTTATTTTTATTAATTCAATCAATTACTTATAGCCCTTTGCTTGGAGGTTGAAGAGGTGCGCATATTGCCCGTCTTTGGTGAGCAAGCTTTCATGATCTCCACGCTCAATTATTTCGCCTTGATGGATTACTATGATTTGAGCGGCAGCCCGTACTGTTGAGAATCGATGCGAAATAAGAATGGTCATCTTATTGCTGCTGGCAGTTCGGAAATGCTCGAAGACTTCCGCTTCGGATGATGCGTCCATCGCCGCGGTTGGTTCGTCGAGTACAAGAATATCGGCATCGCTACGCATGAACGCTCGCGATAGTGCAACTTTTTGCCATTGACCACCGGACAGTTCGCGCCCGCCCTTGAACCAACGACCAAGTTGCGTTTCGTAACTGTCCGGCATGTCCTCAATAAACGGCGCCGCAAGCCCGGTCGTTGCTGCGGCCTTCCAACGATCCTTGTCATCGATGTGACGAATGTCACCCGCACCAATATTCTCGCCAACCGAAAACTGATAGCGTCCGAAGTCCTGAAAAATAACACCGACTCGTTGCCGCAATGCTTCGACGTCCCATTCTTGCAGGTCCAGCCCATCGAGCAGAATGCGTCCTGCCGTAGGGTCATAGAGCCGTGTAAGAAGTTTAATTAGTGTTGTCTTGCCAGATCCATTTTCGCCGACCAGCGCGAGGCTTTCTCCAGGCTTTATTTGCAAGCTGACGTTACTGAGTGCTTTCTCTTTCGCGCCGGCATAGGTAAATGAAACCTTCTCAAACTCAAGCCCCCGCTCAGGATGCGGACCTTGTGCGGCATGTCCGAGACGAGTAGGAACAGGCTGCTCCAGGTACTCATACAAATTGGACAGGTACAAATTGTCTTCATACATGCCGCTGATCGAAGTTAGAATTGCCGCGACAGCCGATTGCCCCTGTCGGAACAAGATCAGGTACATCGTCATCGCGCCCAAAGTGATTGCGCCCGCGATGGTAGTGATAACGATCCATCCGTATGCGGCGTAAAGGGCGCTGATCGATAGTAACCCAAGTAGAAAGCCCCAGATGTCACGGCGAATCGTTAGTTTGCGATCTTCTATAAACAACTTCAGAAAAATATCGCGATATCGCTGCAGTAAGCGCGGACCAAGTTGAAACAACTTCACCTCTTTAACGCCATCCTCACGTGCGATGACAGTTTCGAGATATATTTGCATGCGCGTATCGGGCGAGCGCCAGCGGAAAAGCCGGAACGCATCTCCAGAGAACTTGGCTTCTGCAAAAAAGGACGGTAAGCCTGCGACCACTAGGATCACGACGGCCCAAGGCGAGAAGGTGAATAACAAGATGGCATAGCTCGTTAATGAAATCACATTCTGCACTAGCCCAAACGTTCGATTGACCAAGCTTAAGGGCCTGCTCGAAGCCTCGCGCCGGGCTTGCGTGAGCTTGTCATAGAACTCAGAATCTTCGAAGTGAGATAGCTCTAGCGTCATCGCCTTCTCAAGAATCATGACGTTGACCCGCTGGCCGAGCAAGGCACGCAACAAGGACTGGCTTGCAGAAATACCTCTTTGGGTTGCCGCAACTGCGATCACGACAATGGCCTCTAGGCCGACGAGAATCAGAATGGCGCGTGTGTCTGGAGTTGATGCTTGTGTCGCGGCCACGACACCATCGACGATTAGCTGTCCGATGTAGGCAATTACTGCAGGCAAAATGCCACCAATGATGGTCAGTATAGCCAACGCTACCGTCAACGGGCGACTGGTTAGCCAAACAAGCGAAAGCGCTCGGCGGCTATAGCCGAATACGCCCAAGGCTCGCCGTGCGAATCCGGCGTCAGAGTTATTTGTATCGACCATAGCTGCTTAGAATACTTGAAATCAGAGGAGCAGATATGAAGATAATTACTCGACTTACAAACATGCGCTTGCATTATGTTGTTGAGTTCCGGCTCAGTCTAGATATCCGACACTAAAAATCGGGCACAAAAAAAACGAGGTCCGAAGACCTCGTCTCTTTGTACAGCTTCGTAACGTTTAAACTATAACGGTACGATGTTCTCTGCCTGAGGACCTTTCTGGCCGTCAGTTACAGTGAACTCGACTTTCTGGCCTTCAGCCAGTGTCTTGAATCCGCTGCCAGTAATGTTGCTGAAGTGAGCAAATACGTCAGGACCTGACTCTTGCTCGATGAAGCCAAAGCCTTTGGCTTCGTTAAACCATTTTACGGTTCCGGTTACTGTAGACATTTTCTATTCCTAATTTTCAAAAGTTAAAGCCTCAAAAGCGAGGCGGTTAAGCGAGAGTGCTGCTTGGTACTTATGAAAATCAGGACGAGGTACAGATTGAACTTCGAAATGGTGTACATAAATATCAGCCGATCATTCTAGCTGCGGGCAGTATAGCCCTCGAAAATCGCAAGTCAATGAATATGCGGAGATAATTTTGTAGACATAAGTCACTTTATTGCGCCAAATTAGGGCAAAGAAGGCGATGACAAGTGCGATTCTCGGCAGCCCAAGCTCCGGGCTGTAAAGACGCGTTTCGCTGATGTTTGGCGTGCCAATATTCTCACTAAACCCGAAAAGTCGGTAATCGATACTATTCCAGATGCCATGACTGACAGCTGAAATCAAATCAGATTCAGAAATAATTCGCGTAATTTCCCTAGGTTAATTTAATAAATATTTTATTTATCAAATAGATAGGGAGTTTATTGGCCGGAAGGTCAAGGCCTGCGTCCAGCACCATGGCTGCGATGTGTCAGAGGATAAATGCTAGTGACATCAAGACCAACACCTGAGTGCTAGCTCGTTGTAGGCTTACCCTAAACTCGCTGCGGAAATAGCTTTCTTCTGGTGATTATAATGCATGAGGCCCCGTCGAGCTTATGGGGTCCATATTGAAAAAGGTCCTATTCAAATCAGTTGCACTGGCATCAATTACACCGAAGAAGCAGGAAATTACCGCGACATTATAGAGAATCAGCACTGGGTCAGCGATTGCCCAATAGATGCAATCAAGACCATTCGGGCGCTAAAGTTTGCCTCCTTTCGTTATTGGCCATACAAAAATGCATCAAAATATTTTTCCGCTTCTCGGGATCACGACATTGGTAAGCTTGTCCAGCTTCTGCAAATATTAAAGATTCATTCTAATGGCCGGAAGAGCTCAAAGGCGAACGAGCTCCTGCTTGATATCAGTCGATGCTAAAGAGCATCGAGAAATCGATCACATTCACATTCTTGGTGATCGCATCGCTTGAGATATAGTTAACACCGGTTTCGGCGATCTGTCTTATCGATTCCAGTGTGATATTTCCGGATACTTCAAGCTCTGCTGCCGTATATCCGTAGCTCTGATTTATTTTGACCGCAGATTTCAGCGCGTCTGTAGAGAAGTTGTCCAGAAGAATTCGTCCAGCACCGGCATCAAGTGCTTCAAGTAACTCTTCATGAGATTCAACTTTGATCGTGATCAACACATCCAGATCCAACGATTTCGCGGACCTGAGAGCTGCCGTGATGCTTCCAGCACTTTTAATGTGATTCTCTGTGATCAATATTGCGTCGAACAAACCCACTCGGTGGCTTTTACCACCACCGCAGGTTACTGCGTATTTCTGCGCAAGTCGTAATCCTGGAACCGTCTTTCGCGTATCCAGTATCTGTGCGTCTGTTCCGCTTACTGCAGCCACATAGCTGGCTGTTGCGGTCGCCGTTGACGACAAAGTCTGCAGGAAGTTTAGGGCGATTCTTTCGCCCGCTAGTAATGCGCGTGTGGGGCCGACAATCTTGCAGATAATATCGTCATTCTCAGCGCTTTGACTGTCTCCGATATACCAATCGACCACGACACTCCTATCCAGCTGCGCAAAGACCTCGTCCACCCAAGCCTGCCCACATAGGACAAGGGATTGGCGAGCGATAATGCTTGCGCCGACCACTGCCTCAGCATCAACAAGCGATGCCGTGAGGTCACCGCTGCCAATGTCTTCGTTGAGTGCGTTGGCGACTAACGGACCTATTGAGAGTTTTTGTTCGCCTGAGGGCTTCATCATATCCCTGAAACAAAAGAAGCCCGGTCAAAACGAACGGGCTTCGCATAGTACAAGACGATTCAGCTTACATGAACCAACCGTGACCCGGACCGACCATGCTCATTAACATTGGAATGGACATGAGCGTATTCGAACGAGACGCCATAAATGCAATGTTCTTTGCCTTGGCTACCTGCTCGGGCGTGGCCTCCACCATGCCAAGAACCTTCTTCTGGTTTGGCCAGATTAAGATCCATACATTAAACAGCATGATCGTACCCAACCAGGCGCCGACACCGATCATGTTCGCGTATGGATTGGGTGAGTCGCCCATGAGTCCAAACGTAAACGCCTGATGCAGCATGCCTTGTAATTGCAGGTAGGCTGCACCTGTAATCCAGGTCGCAAGGGCTCCCCATCGGAACCACCACAGCGCGCGAGGTGCGACATACTTGGCTATTCCAGCGCCGCCAGGGCCACCCTCATCACCTGCGGCCTCACCGAGCGCCGGTACTTGTATGAAATTAAAGTAGTAGAGGAGGCCGATCCAAATAACACCTGACAATACATGCATCCATATAACGATAGACTTTGCTGTAACACCGACGATATGCTGGCCAGGCATAAATGCAGCGATTAACACAGCTAGTACGATGCCACTGATAATTGTGCCGCCGATACTTTTTAAGGGATTCATTGTTCGCTTCTCCGAGGGGTTTCTAATTTTGGGTAGGTTTCGGGCAATTGCGCCGTGGCGCAATCGTTATTATAGGGATTGCGGCGGCGAAATGAGACACATTCGTAACAGATTGATTTAAAAAAGAAATTGCTGATTAAGTTAATGAAAGCAGTGAAAAATAAGGGAAAGAACATTGCTGTTTTGTATCTTGCCCTGCACCTTGGGTGGCAATAAATAGCCCCTCGGCTGTGGATGGACTCTGTACGAAATCTCGTACTGGGTGATTTAACCCACTGATGAGTGGCGGCAAATTATTGATCAGTTGGATGCTCGTTAGCATTCAAATAACGATACAATCGCAACGGAATTTTAAAAAAGCTAGTTACCGAATTAACAACAGGATTGAATACGTGGACATCAATACTCGAATCGAAGAGCAACTAAAATCGAATAATATACTTTTATACATGAAGGGCACACCCGATTTTCCGCAATGCGGATTTTCTGGTCAGGCTATTGCCGCGCTGAAGGCAATTGGCCAACCATTCTCGTATGTGAATATCTTCGAGGATCAGGAGGTTCGTGAAGGACTGAAAGCCTACTCAGATTGGCCAACGTTTCCTCAGCTCTACGTGAAAGGGGAGTTGGTCGGTGGATGCGACATCATGATTGAGATGTATCATTCCGGTGAGCTGAAGGACTTACTTGAGAAGTAGTTTCGCCTAGTATTGTGATGGTGCTCTCTGCAGTGACCGTTCGAATACATCCCGGAAGCGATTGACCGCTTCGCAAAACACGTCTGCGGTCATTTCCGCATCGTAAGCAGCGGAGTGCGCCTGTGTCTCATCCCATTCAAGGCCCGCAGCGGAGACAGCGCGTGCGAGTACGGTTTGGCCGAACGCGATGCCGCAGATTGTGGCCGTGTCAAAACAACTAAATGGGTGAAACGGGTTCCGCTTGATCGCTGCCCTACTGACAGCCTCATTCATGAAGCTGAGATCGAAGTGGGCATTGTGTCCGACCAGGACGGCTCGGCTGCAATGGGCATCACGAACGGCCAGCCTGACTTCGCGGAATATACGTTGCAAGGCATCCTGTTCGTCGATCGCTGGTCGCAATGGATGGTGTGGGTCGATTCCATTGACAGCCAACGATGCTGGTTCAAGATTCGCACCCTCGAAAGGCTTCACGTGATACCGAATTGTTTCACCGCGCCTTATCAGTCCTTCGTCGTCCATGTCGAGAAACACCGCTGCAATTTCCAGCAGTGCATCAGTTTTTGAGTTGAATCCGCCAGTCTCAACATCAACTACGACAGGAAGGAAACCGCGAAAGCGGTTCGCCATCATTACTTCATCGGCCACTTAAAGGTTCGCCTTAAACAGGTTGTCGTCGAGAATGACGCTCATCGTGTAACGAACGCCGAAGCCGGTGAACTTTGAGCCGACGTGCCCAAGTCCACCATCATTATCACTTGCACTCAGGTCCATGTGAACCCATGGCGTATCATTTTCCACAAATTCAGCGAGAAAACTGGCAGCAAGAATGTGATCGCCTGGCGCTTTTGGTGAGCATTGCAAGAAGTCCGCAGTTTCACTTTTGAGATCCGCCATGAATTCTTTACCAATCGGAAATGGCCATACGCGCTCGCCACTAATTCGTCCCGTGTGTTTCAAGTGCGGATGCAAGTCTGCACGATTAGTGAATACACCAGAGTAATACGCTGTAATCGCTGTGACGCAGGACCCTGTGAGCGTTGCGTAATCAAATATGATTGCGGGCTTGTCTCGGCTGGCGAGTACCAACGTATCAGCCAGCGCCATGCGGCCTTCGGCATCTGTGTGAACGGTCTGGATAGTCTTACCATTTACAGCGGTAACGACATCCTGAGATTTGTACGCATTTGGACCTGTGCGGTTTTCGGTTATTGCCAACCAGCAATCGACAGCGATTGGTAGCTGTAATTCACTGATAGCCAATAATGTTCCCACAGCAACTGCGCTTCCTTGCATGTCGCCATGCATGTCGAGCATAGACTGAAATGGCTTGAGATTCGTGCCGCCAGTATCAAAAATAATACCCTTGCCGACGAGTGAAAGGTCAGCATTTTTTGTCTTGACGCTTGGTCGATAACGCAGTCGAAGTATGCCGGCACTGTCATTGTCATTACCCTGGGCAACTGCGAGGAACGCGCCAGCACCAAGCTGGGTCAGTTCTTTCGTTCCATATCGTTTGAATGACCAGTCATTCGCTTTGGCCAGCGTACGAACCAGATCAGAATAAGCGATTGCGTCCATCTTATTAGGCGGCATCGTAGTTAACCAACGGGCAAGATTATTGCCTTTCGCTTCAGCTTCAACTCGTGACGTGTCAATTCTTTTAGCGGCACCAAGTAAGCGAAGGCTTTTGATCGGCGCTTTTGATTTCTTAGACTTGAATGACGGCAATTGAAACGCAGCCGCCAAAGCGGCGGCGATAACACAATTGTAGATGGACGTACTTTGGTCGGCACTGAATCCAATTACACAGATGCCGAGGCTTCCCGTATTTTTACCACAGGCTTCTGCGACCAGTTTGCGTCCAAGCGTCAATTGTTCGAATATGCTGGCATCTTTTGCGATGCTTCCACTCACCACCAGAGTTTGTCGCACATTGGATAATCGAGTCGTGAAGGTGGGTGTCGATCCGGCAGGCAGCTTACGCAATACTCGCTGCATTTTGTCGCCGGACGGAAGCTGCTTAAAGTGACTTGCTGCGGGCTTTGGCGTTAGTATCAAAAGCAACTGATCGCAGCTCTCTAATGACTTGGCATCAACACGTCCAAGCTTTTGAAATATATGAGGATTTTTAAGTTCAGGTAGATTCATTTTTTGGCCTTAAAATTGTGGTGGTGAAGCTTGACCCTAAGGGCACAAACCCCGAAGATGGCGGCCGCAAAGATATTCATACTCTCCGGTGCGAAGAGGCGATGATCCTAGCAGGACGACTGCACTAATTCACGCGACCGGCCGGATTGCATTCTGGCAGGCGCCCAGTGGACGTATTATGACCAAGTTTAATCCGTTTGATGACATTGATCCTATCGAGACGACCGAGTGGCTTGAGTCGATCGACTCTGTGCTGATGGAGCACGGCCCGGAGCGCGCGCATTTCCTCCTCAATCAGATGATTGACTATTCGCGTCGTTCGGGTGCGTACCTGCCATACAGCCCCAACACCGCGTACCTCAATACGATTTCGACAGCACGGCAGCCAGAGTATCCAGGTGACCGGGCGCTGGAGCGTCGCATTGAAGCTTATATTCGTTGGAATGCGATGGCGATGGTCGTGCGGGCCAACCAAAAGAGCACTGAATACGGCGGTCATATTTCAAGTTACGCGTCGTCTGCGACATTGTACGAGGTCGGATTCAATCATTTCTGGCGCGCCGATAGCACGAAGCAGAATGGCGACATGATCTTCATGCAAGGCCATTCGTCGCCCGGTATTTATGCGCGGTCTTTTCTTGAAGGGCGTTTCGCCGAGCAGGACCTAAACCGATTCCGTCAGGAAGTAGGTGGCGGTGGATTGTCGTCCTACCCGCATCCGTGGTTGATGCCGAATTATTGGCAATTCCCGACCGTTTCGATGGGGCTGGGTCCGATGATGGCGATTTACCAGGCACGCTTCATGCGTTACATGGAGAACCGCGGCTTAGTTCCAGCGAGCGACCGCAAAGTCTGGGCGTTCCTCGGTGATGGCGAGATGGATGAACCTGAGTCGATGGGTGCGATCACGATGCCGGTTCGAGAAGGCCTCGACAATCTCGTGTTCGTCGTCAACTGTAATCTGCAGCGCTTGGACGGACCGGTTCGTGGCAACGGTAAGATTATTCAAGAACTGGAAGCAGCCTTCGGCGGCGCGGGTTGGAATGTAATTAAGGTAGTTTGGGGATCAAAATGGGACCCTCTACTCGCCAAAGACCAGTCTGGGAAGCTTCGCCAACTGATGGAAGAGACTGTCGACGGCGAGTTCCAGAAGATCAAGTCTATGGACGGCAAGTATGTTCGCGATTCCTTTTTTGGTAAGCATCCGGAAACCGCTGAGTTGGTTGCCAATATGTCAGACGACGAGATATGGCATCTAAACCGCGGTGGTCATGATCCCGCAAAAGTTTATGCAGCTTACGACGCTGCAACGAAACACAAAGGTGGTCCGACTATTATTCTTGCCAAGACCGTTAAGGGATTCGGCATGGGTTCTGCAGGGGAAGGGCAAAACACGGCCCACCAACAGAAGAAGTTTGATATCGAGGAGCTTAAGAAGTTCCGAGATCGATTTAATATTCCGGTGTCCAATAAGGATATTGGTGATGTACCGTATTATAAACCAGCAGCTGATAGCCCGGAACTCGAGTATATGCTCGAGCGGCGACATTCGATGGGCGGCTTCTTGCCGTCGCGACGGGCGAAGTCCAAGTCATTACCTGTTCCGACATTAGACACCTTTAAGACGCAGTTGGAAGGGACTGGCGATCGTGAGGCGTCGACAACAATGGCGTTTGTCCGGATTCTGACCGCGCTGACGCGCGATAAGCAGATTGGAAAGCACATCGTACCGATCGTTCCGGATGAAGCGCGCACCTTTGGTATGGAGGGTATGTTCCGACAGGTCGGAATTTACTCATCGAAGGGCCAGCTTTACGAGCCGCAAGATTCTGGTGAACTTATGTATTACCGTGAGGATAAGAAGGGTCAGATCCTTGAGGAAGGCATCAACGAGGCCGGTTCATTTTGCTCGTGGGCAGCCGCGGGAACGGCGTACTCCAATCATGATGTGCCGATGGTACCGTTCTATATCTACTACTCGATGTTCGGATTCCAGCGCATTGGTGACTTCATCTGGGCCGGAGGAGATCAACAAACTCGCGGCTTCTTGATGGGGGGCACGGCGGGCCGCACGACGCTTGCCGGCGAAGGCCTGCAGCATCAGGATGGTCACAGTCTAGTCACTTCGTCGACGATTCCAAACTGTCGCTCCTATGACCCGACCTATGCCTACGAATTGGCAGTCATCATTCAAGACGGTCTCCGACGCATGATTGGTGAGCAGGAGAATATTTTCTATTACATCACCTGTATGAACGAGAACTACACACATCCGGCGATGCCTGACGGGGTTGAGGATGGAATCCTACGCGGCATGTATCTCCTGAGTGCTGGAGGGCAGGGTAAGGTTCGGGCACAGCTGATGGGGTCGGGTACCATTCTTCGAGAAGTTATCGGGGCCGCCGACTTACTGATGGAGGATTTCGGGATACCAACGGATATTTGGTCAGTGACAAGCTTTAACGAGTTGCGGCGTGACGCACTTGAAGTTGCGCGCTGGAATCAACTGCATCCCGCAGAGACGCAACGGAAATGCTATGTCGAACGATGCTTTGCCGAAAGACCGGGACCGTATATCGCCGCGACCGATTACATGAAGATTATCGCTGATCAGATTCAACGTTGGGTGCCGGGCCGATTTATTTCGCTAGGCACCGACGGATATGGACGAAGTGATTCGCGAAAGGCGTTGCGACAGCACTTTGAGGTCGACAAGCGTTATATCGCTATCACTGCATTGAAAGCACTTGCGGATGATGGCGTCTTGGATCATGAAACGGTTGCGCAAGCGATCCAGAAATACGGCATTAATCCGGATCGTTCTGATCCGGTTACGCTGTAACGGCTCGGGGACGCGGAGATGATGAAAATAATCGACATAGTTATTCCTGATCTCGGCGACTTCGAGAACATCGAAGTTATTGAGGTGCTGGTTGCCGCGGGTGAAACAGTCGAACGTGAAGATGGTTTGATCATCGTCGAAACCGACAAAGCATCGCTGGACATTCCTTCACCAGAAAATGGCGTGATCGACACGTTAACGGTCGCCGTTGGAGATACGATTTCGACCGGCGATGTGATTGGCACGATAACGATGGAAGTTGGCGATACCGCGTTGATTACCCCTGCGGTCGTTCCGCCATCGATGTCGAGGGAGACCATCGTGACCCCTGAAGGTGACGCACCGAAGAAATCGGGCGGCAAGCAGTCACTTGTCGTTCCTGATTTAGGCGACTTCGATGTAGTTGAGGTGATCGAGATACACATTGCTGCCGGTGACAGGATTGCGATAGAGGATCCGCTGGTTACACTCGAGACCGATAAAGCATCGATAGACGTACCGGCCGAAGTAGCCGGAACGATCGAATCGGTTCTAGTCAATGTCGGCGATAAGATATCGCAGGGGTCCGTACTGGGTATCATCGATGTGATAGTGGCCAGTCCGGTCGTAGCGCCTGCCGATACAGTGGTTGAGAAAATAGCATCAGCGCCAGCATCAGCACCAGCACTGGTGCCAAAATCATCTCCCACTCCTGTGCAGCAAAGCCGGTCACTACCAGCAATCGACGAGACTAATTTTAGCAAAGCTCACGCAAGCCCATCTGTCAGAAAGCTGGCACGTGAGCTGGGTGTTAACCTTGTCCAGGTCAGCGGCAAAGGCTCGAAGAGCCGAATTCTTCATGACGACGTTAAAGCATTCGTCAAAGCCATTCTTACTGGTCAGGCCGGTGCCCCATCGGGTGCTGGGTTACCGAAAGTACCAAGTATTGATTTTTCCAAATTTGGCGAGATTGATGACCAAGCGCTTACGCGCATTCAGAAAATTTCGGGACCAAGACTGCAGGCGAGCTGGATCAATCTGCCGCATGTCACGCAGCACGATCTGGCCGACATAACTGAACTTGAAAAAAAACGTCAGGAACTCAAAGGTCCAGCGAAGGAGCGCGGAATTTCATTAACGCCGCTCGCGTTTGTTATGAAGGCCTGCGCTTTGGCGCTTAAGGAGTTCCCAAAGGTTAATTCTTCATTGTCGGATGATGGTGAGAGCCTTATTTTTAAGAGGTACTGCCATCTCGGATTTGCAGCAGATACTCCACAAGGGCTGGTTGTCCCTGTGATTCGCAATGTCGACCAAAAGGACGCCTATGAAATCGCTACAGAACTTGGTGAGTTATCAGCCTTAGCACGAGATGGAAAACTTAAAGCTCCGCAGATGCAGGGCGCGAGTTTTACAATTTCGAGCCTCGGTGGTATCGGCGGCACAGCTTTCACACCGATTGTTAACGCCCCTGAGGTTGCAATTCTTGGCGTGTCACGCTCGTCGGTGCAGCCGATATGGAATGGATCGGAGTTCGAGCCGAAGTTAATGTTGCCACTGTCTTTCTCATACGACCACCGAGTTATCGATGGTGCTCAGGCGGCACGGTTCACAACCTATCTAGGTAAAGCGTTTGCCGATGTAGATGCTTTGCTGAAGGCGAGTAAATAGTGATCGAAATAGTGCAGTTACGAGTCCCCAATCTAGGTGATTTTGAAGACGTCGAGGTCATTGAGGTGTTAGTCGCCGTTGGCGATACCATTGCGGTTGAGGATCCATTGATTACGGTCGAGACCGATAAAGCATCGATAGACGTGCCATCCGAAGTAGCTGGAAAAATTGTTTCCTTAAGTGTTGATGTTGGCAGCAAGGTTTCGGCGGGCAATATCCTGGCCGAGATCGCCCCTTCTGTAGCGCCTGACAAACCTCACGATGAAGCGCAGGCGGTGACGCCGTCCGAAATCGAAGCGGTAGTTGCGGGAGTAATAAGCAAAGCGGGAGGTGATGCAACTTACTCTGCGAAATTGCTTGTCATAGGATCGGGCCCAGGCGGCTATACAGCGGCATTCCGGGCCGCCGACCTTGGTGTCGATGTCATAATGGTCGAACGATGGCCAGTAATTGGTGGCGTTTGCTTGAACGTCGGGTGCATTCCATCGAAGGCGCTTCTGCATGCAGCCAAAGTGATTGATGAAGCAGAAGCGATGGCAGCGCATGGTGTCACCTTTGGTAAGCCGAAAATCGATGGTGAAAAGCTGC
This sequence comes from Gammaproteobacteria bacterium, assembly GCA_018699395.1. Taxonomy (GTDB): domain Bacteria; phylum Pseudomonadota; class Gammaproteobacteria; order Steroidobacterales; family Woeseiaceae; genus UBA1847. The sequence continues at coordinate 16,639 of JABIQN010000067.1, read as the reverse complement.
GCGACTGGAAGAATGAAGTAGTTGGAAAGCTGACCGGCGGTCTCCAGACCATGGCGAAACAACGTAAAGTGAAGGTCATCACCGGGGTGGCTAAGTTCGAATCAACGAATCGTGTGCGTCTGGAGAATGATGAAACGATCGATTTCAAGTACTGCATTATTGCGGCTGGGTCCAAACCAGTAATGCTACCGGGCTTGCCGGATGACCCGCGAATTGTCGATTCCACTGGCGCACTTGAGCTGACGCCGGTCCCAAAGAAAATGCTGGTCGTTGGCGGCGGCATTATTGGTCTCGAAATGGCTTGCGTCTACGCCGCGCTAGGTACTGACGTCAGTGTTGTTGAGTTGGCCGACTCGTTGATGCCCGGTACCGACCCTGATCTGTTGCGCCCGTTTATGAAGATCATCAAAAAACGCTATAACGCGATCATGGTATCTACCAAAGTTACGGGTATGCGTGCGACGGTACCGGGAATTGAAGTCAGCTTCGAAGGTGACAAAGCACCAGCAGCTGGTGTCTATGACCGAGTGCTTGTTGCGATAGGCCGGAGGGCCAATGGTGGAACTCTGGACGCAGAGAAGGCCGGCGTTACAGTTGATCAGCGTGGCATCATCGAAGTTGATAAGCAGATGCGTACGAACGTATCGCACATTTTCGCGATTGGTGATCTCGCCGGTGGCCCAATGCTGGCGCACAAGGCATCGCATGAGGCTAAGGTTGCCGCTGAGGTCGTGGCAGGCAAAAAGAGTTACTTTGATGCACGGACGATCCCCTCGGTTGCTTACACGGATCCTGAAATTGCATGGGTTGGGCTTACCGAGCTTGAGGCGAAGACTCAGGGTATCGACTATGAGAAAGCGCAGTTTCCGTGGGCTGCAAGCGGCAGGGCGCTAGCCCTTGGCCGTTCAGAAGGTTTCACGAAGCTGTTGTTTGATAAGAAAACAGGTCGTGTACTCGGTGGTGCAGTCGTTGGCCAAAACGCGGGTGATCTTATTGCCGAGATTGGACTGGCAATTGAAATGGATGCCGATGCGTCGGACATCAGCTTAACCGTCCATCCGCACCCAACGCTCTCTGAGACGATTGCATTCGCGTCAGAGGCCTTTGAGGGAACACTGACTGATTTGTATATGCCGAAATAGTGTCAGGATTTATTAACTATGACACGCGCAATCTAGTTTTCTGCATGTTATAAAATTTTTATAATGGCAAAAAGCAGTCAAAGATGAGCCTGCTAATGTTAACCATTTTTCTCCATACTCTCCTAATAAATACTCCCCAGCTATCGCCGCAAATACAAGTATTGCAAGTCCTAGAATTCCGAAAGAAAGAAATGTGATTTTTTTATGATTTTGGTAGCCAAGTATTAACGCAGTCATACTAATTGGAACAGCTGCAAATATGATTAATTTATGGATTGACTCGCTTTCAGTTGATAGAGATATAAAGCTAGAAGTAAAAACAAGCAAAGAGGGAGCAAGGAAGCAATGCAGGACACATATAAAAGATAATGCGACTGCAGATTTATCTGTTATTGGCTGTATATTCATAATTCATATTAACCCTAAACTTTGTTAGTAAGTCTGGGGTTATTTCCTTGTTAGCATCTCTATTAATGAGTTAAATTAAATTCCGTCATTTCTTCCAAGTAATGGAGTTTTATTTTTTACTAATGGCGCATGATTCCTGGCGACCTGATCAAGTAAATTTTTACCAAATAATGTTAATTTAAGATTACTATTTCCATTCAAATTAATTGTCATATATAGATTCTGATTAAAAAGTATATCGTATAGGATATGACAAACCCTCAGTAACTTTACTTAAATATTAATTTAAAAGACTCGATTCCATGAAGAAACATATTTATCCACTCGTTTTTATCACCGTTTTTTGTTTTAGCTTGGAAACTTACGCCGACTCTCCGGATCCTGACCCAGAGAGGTTCGCCAAGGATATCAAGACCTTTGCAGTATGGGATAGCAAAAACACCTTTCCCGAAAATGCAATTTTGTTTGTTGGTAGTTCAAGTGTGCGATATTGGTCAACAGCGACTGCGTTTCCCGATAGGCTGATTATTAATCGTGGGTTTGGTGGGTCTGAAATATCAGATGTTATCCATTTCTATGACCAGGTAATCAAACCATATGCTCCAGCCAAGATCTTTTTGTATGCCGGCGACAACGACGTTGGGCGTGGAAAGATGGCTGAGCAGGTTTTTGAGGACTACAAAGAGCTAATCACCATCGTGCAGTCAGATTTCCCAAAGGTTCATCTGGTATATATTTCAATTAAGCCAAGCAAGCTGCGGTGGGATAAATGGCCACAAATGGTGGAGGTGAATCGCATGGTGCGCGAGTACTCGGAAAGCCATCCGCATCTTGGATATGCTGATCTTGCATCGCCGCTACTTGATTCTGATGGCAATCCAGGAGATGTTTTCGTTGACGATGGTCTGCACCTCAATCAGCGCGGCTATTTCTTGTGGCAGCAGGCACTAGCACCGCATCTAGATTAGGCCCTATTCATTTATCTTTACCATCTATCTCGCGTCGTGTGGTCCTCGGGTCTGAACCCATGAGGTCGCATCATCCAGTTTTAGGAAAATTTCTTGGCGAGAATACTATCGATACTGAGCTTTCCGCCGCCGCTGAACACTAACGGAACCAACATAGCGATGAACAAAAGTGGCATACGGTAGTTACCGAAGCCCCTATTTGTAATTGCATAACCCTTCCAGAGCTCTGACAAGCTGTTCCAACTGTCTGGCCAGTGCACACCCGATATCGCCATAATGGAGACGATGATTAAAATGAACGCCCAGAAGCGAGTAAACAGACCGAATAGTAAGCATAGGCCACCCAAAATCTCAGCCCAGGTTGCCATGAACCAACTAACTTCGACTGGGATGTAGTTGAGCGGGAATAGGAAATTATCTTGATAATTAGCAAACCAGTTATTGCTATTGAATTTCATCATTCCGGCAGCGCCAAATTCATACGCTAGCAAAAGCCGTATCGGCAGCAGCATAAGCCAGTCTCCTACTGGATTCAGAATTCCAATGATCTGATTTTTCAATTTGAACGACATTCTCACTGCACGCCTCCGTTATCCAGCACTTAGAGTGCCGGTTAATAATTTATGTTGTCGTATTTCTTCGTGGCCAGCGCCTTGTGACGGATATTATGACTTATTGTCGCTCATGATAATCCTGTTTTTCAGTTATCAGATTAGACCTGTAAGTGACTGTATTTATTACAGTCTCTACCTTATAAGTCGTCGCAGGCGATCGAGATATTTCACTTCGTCCGGAGGGCTATTTTGACTCTGCGCTTCCCATAGAATTTCTGCAAGGCAGTCAATCATTTGGTGTTCCGCCGAATGTGCATCGCCGGTTCTGCTGGTCAATGTTGAATAGATTGTGTTAATTCCGGCTGGGCGGTCGGTAGTGATCTGTTCGCGTATTCCAAGGTGCAGCCCCATGTGCAAGAAAGGATTCGTCTGTCCACCATCCGGTGTGTAGTCCTTGTTCAGCTCGTCACTTGTGACGTCGTCGTGATATTCAGGGTGCCATTCGACGACGTTTGCGATTTGTGCTTCGAGCGGCGTGAGGGGTGACTTATCGCATTGTTTCTTCCAAGCGTCAGCATACATTTTTCTGAGCTCATTTCTGTCCTGACCGAATATCATGCAATTACCTTTTTCTTGAATTCGCACCATTTAATTATCGAGCATTTTCCGCAAACTGGTGCGCGCGCCTTACATACGTATCGGCCATGCAGAATCAGCCAATGATGTGCGTCCAGCTTGAATTCATCAGGTGTCATTCTTACCAGACGCTTTTCAACTTCCAGTGGTGTTTTGCCTTTGGCTAGACCGGTACGATTTGAGACGCGGAAGATATGCGTATCTACTGCGATTGTCGGTTCGCCAAACGCTGTGTTCAAAATGACATTCGCTGTTTTCCGCCCAACACCAGGAAGAGCTTCGAGCTCTGCTCGTGTTCGTGGTACTTCACCGCCATGCTCTTCGATAACGATACGGCATGTCTTGATAATATTTTCAGCCTTGCCGTTAAAAAGACCAATAGTACGTATGTAGGACTTCAAGCCGTTAACGCCAATTGCAAGAATCGATTCGGGCGTGCAGGCGACGGGATAAAGCTTATCGGTCGCCTTATTAACGCTGATGTCTGTTGCTTGCGCTGACAAGATGACAGCGACCATTAATTCAAATGGGTTCCTGTAGTTTAGCTCGGTGGTTGGTGTGGGCATCTGCTCACGTAGCGTGCCGTAAATAGCGATTCTCTTTTCGGTATTCATGGTCAGCGTCTACCGTTTTAAGGTGCGGCCGCGACGCGCAATTCACAGCCGGTGCATTCTGATTTGATAATAGTGTGCATCAGCTGATGAGCGTCGACGATCGCGTCAACGGGACAGGCATTGCGACGATGAATTCGGCCATTCCACTATTGTAAGGATTACTTGACGCGCATGCCCGGTTTTGCACCGTCATCAGGCGAAAGCAGGAAGATATTTTCTCCACCCGGTCCTGTAGCGAGAACCATACCTTCAGAGACGCCAAATCTCATTTTCCGTGGCGCAAGATTGGCGACCACGACGACGTGACGTCCAATGAGTGTCTCCGGGTCGTAGGCAGCTTTGATGCCCGCAAAAACGCTGTGCTTGGAGTTACCAACATCGAGGGTGAGTGCCAGTAGTTTGTCCGCGCCTTCGACCGCCTCAGCTTTCTCGATTCGAGCAATCCGTAAGTCGACTTTCATAAAGTCATCTATGCTGATCGTATCGTCATTAGATTCTGCTGCAGCCACGGTTATGCTCTCCTGAGATTGCTCGACAAGACGCTGAATCTGGTCAGAATCAACTCGTGTCAATAATGGTTTGAACTTGGGTAGTGAGACGTCCAGAAGCGGTATCGACGCATTATCCCAATGCCAGTTACTCTCATTGAAAAAATGGCGGACATCTTTTGCAACGCCGGGATTAACTGGCGATAAATAGATCATCAAACTTCGGAACATATTCAGACCCTGCGTACACACCTGCTGTACTTCGCTCCGACGTTCCTCATCCTTAATCATTACCCATGGCTTTTTTTCATCAATGTAGCGATTTGCCTTGTCGGCTAGCGCCATTACCTGACGTATAGCCTTTGAATATTCTCTGCGCTCAAAATGTTCAGCGATTTGATCGGATGCATCACTGAACTCCGAAAATAAAGCCGCGTCTGGCAATAATTCTGATAGTCGGCCGTCAAATTCTTTGCTAATGAACCCGGCACAGCGGCTGGCAATATTGATTAATTTCCCCACCAGATCTGCATTAACGCGCGCGACGAAGTCTTCGAGATTGAGGTCTATGTCTTCAATTGTCGGACCCAGCTTCGCGGCGTAGTAGTAACGCAGGAATTCTGGATTGAGATTGTCCAGATAGGTTCGCGCTTTAATAAATGTACCACGTGATTTCGACATCTTTTGCCCGTTTACGGTCAAAAAGCCATGCGTAAAAACACTGGTCGGTGCTCGAAAGTTGGCACCCTTTAACACGGCTGGCCAAAACAGTGTGTGGAAATACATGATGTCTTTGCCGATAAAGTGGTACAGCTCGGCATCGCTATCTTTATTCCAGTAGTCATCGAAGTTGAGATGTTCGCTGCGGTCGCAAAGATTCTTGAAGCTCGCCATATATCCAACTGGGGCATCTAGCCAGACATAAAAATACTTATCCTCGGTATCAGGAATTTTAAAGCCAAAGTAGGGAGCATCACGTGAAATATCCCAGTCATTCAGGCCGGCGTCGAACCATTCATTGAGTTTCGATACGACGTTCTTATCAAGAGTGGCTTCGCTCATCCACTGGCGTAAGCGATCCTGATGTTTGCTGAGCTTAAAGAAATAGTGCTCGGATTCGCGCTTTACGGGTGTCGTTCCGGATAAGACGGAAATTGGATCGATCAGGCTCTCTGGCGTATTTGTTGTGCCGCAAACTTCACAGGCATCACCTGGCTGATCGTCACTTTTACACCGAGGGCAGGTACCACGAACAAATCGATCGGGAAGGAATATGCCTTCTTTCTCGTCATATGACTGCTCAATTGTTCGGGTGTAGATTTCGCCAGCCGCTCGAAGACGGTTGTAGATTTCACCAACCAGTTGTTCGTTTTCTTTTGAGTGGGTCGAATGATAGTTGTCGAACTCCACACCAAAGTCGGAAAAATCGCGAACAAAGTCGGCCGAGATTTCTTCTGTCAATGCCTTGGGGGTCACGCCCAGTTCGCGGGCCTTGAGCATGATAGGTGTGCCATGGGAATCCGATGCGCAGACGTAAGTACAGTCATGGCCACGTAGCTTTTGAAAGCGCACCCAGATATCGGTCTGTAGATATTCGACCATGTGCCCCATATGGATGGGCCCATTGGCATAAGGCAGGGCGCTGGTTACGAGAATTTTTCTTTGTTTGTCAGACATATGCTGCAAAATCGCATGCGTTTGGTCGAGTAGTTAGTGGGCGCGATTATGCCACGCCCAGCGATATTTATTCGATGTCTTTGATCTTCTCGAAAAAAGTCGTTACCGATAGCCTCTGAGGCGATGTTATACCATATTGGACCCTGCATATCGCCCGCCAATACTAGCTTTCAGACATCCCTCAGCTTCGTTACAATGTACCTACGAATTTCTAGATTACTAGTAATTTATTAATGAATTTTTTACCTAATGTCAGCCAGCGAAGTGTGACGGTGTTATCAGAAGCAGATGTGAATAAGTTCCTCAATTCCATTGAGTTAGAGGCGATTGGCCAATCGCTCGGTAGCATTGCCCGTGTCCTGAAAACCGATGTTTCGGGCACAAAGGCCAGCGCGATAATCGAACTGCGCTTTCCAGCAGGAGAGGCTATCGATGCAATTAAGGCGCAAATCGAGATTGAGTTGTGTGCTCATACGGGCGCGTCTGTCGCGAATGTGTCCATACTGACGAAAATTTCCTCGCACGCGGTGCAGGGTAATTTGAAACGGGTTCCCGGCATCAAGAACATTATTGCGATTGCGTCTGGCAAGGGCGGCGTTGGGAAGTCGACTGTTGCGGTAAATGTCGCATTAGCCCTTTCAGCTAGTGGTGCGGCAGTCGGTGTGCTCGATGCTGATATCTATGGCCCTAGTCAGCCGCAAATGCTCGGACTCAGCGGAGAGCAGCCGGTCAGCGAAGACGGAAAATCAATGTTACCTCTCGAAGGTCATGGCCTGAAAGTTATGTCCGTCGGATTTTTGGTTAATCCCGATCAGCCGATGGTTTGGCGTGGTCCGATGGTGACTTCTGCGTTAAATCAGCTGATGCACCAGACGACATGGGGCGAACTTGATTATCTGATCGTTGACATGCCGCCTGGAACGGGTGATATCCAGTTGACACTCTCGCAGAAAGTGCCGGTCTCGGGTGTCGTAATTGTCACAACACCACAAAACATAGCGACACTAGACGCTCGTAAGGGTTTGGCAATGTTTCGAAAGGTGTCTATTCCTGTACTGGGGGTTGTCGAAAACATGAGTACGCATATATGCTCTTCTTGCGGACATGCTGAGGCGATCTTCGGCTCTGGTGGCGCGGATAAGATGGTCGAAGACTTCGAGATCCCATTACTGGGGCAATTTCCGTTGGTATCGAGTATTCGTAAGCAAACCGATAGCGGTACACCAACGGTATTAGCAGATCCAGATTCCGCCGCCGCTAAGGCGTACCGGGATGCGGCACTGCAAATTGCAGTTGCGCAGGCGTCTCAACGCAGTGACTACAGTTCAAAATTTGGCAAGATCGTTGTTGAGGGAAATATATGAGCATCAAGTCAGACCGTTGGATTCGTCGTATGGCGGAGAGTGACGGCATGATCGAGCCATTTGAGCCAGGGCAAGTGCGAGAAAATGAAGGCAGTCGAATTGTGTCTTATGGGACTTCAAGCTATGGCTATGATGTTCGATGTTCTGATGAATTCAAGATTTTCACCAATATCAATTCGGTGATCGTGGATCCGAAAGCTTTTGATGAGTCAAGTTTCATCAACTTCCAAGGCGATAGTTGTGTGATTCCGCCGAATTCTTTTGCACTGGCGCGAACTGTCGAATATTTTCGAATTCCTCGAACGGTCTTGACCATCTGCCTTGGCAAATCTACCTATGCCCGCTGCGGTATTATTGTGAATGTGACACCACTCGAGCCTGAGTGGGAGGGACATGTGACACTCGAGTTTTCAAACACGACACCATTGCCTGCGAGGATTTATGCGAATGAGGGTGTGGCGCAAATGCTATTTATGGAGTCGGATGAACCTTGCGAGACCTCATATAAAGATCGCGGCGGCAAGTATCAGGGCCAGACTGGTGTGACCCTGCCAAAGGCCTAAAGTTTAAAGCGTTACCTGCGATGGCTCTGGCGATTTTTCGCCGTCAACCCAACATTGCCCGTTCTTGAATACGACTTTGCCGGAACCCACCCAGCCCGCCGCCAGCGGATAAATATGGTGTTCAATGGTTTGCACCCGGTCCCGCAGCTCATCCGCCGTTTCTGAAGGACCGACAGTGATGCGGCCCTGTAGGATTCGGGGTCCACGATCCAGCTCTTCGGTGACAAAGTGCACCGTGCTGCCATGCCATTTATCACCCGCATCAAGTACGCGTTGGTGGGTATTCAAGCCAGGGTATTTTGGTAGTAATGCAGGGTGGATATTCAGGATTTTACCAGAATAGTGTGCGACAAATGTAGGGCTCAAGATGCGCATAAATCCAGCCAGAATAAGGAGATCGGGTTGATGTCGATCCAGTTCTGTAATGACAGCACAATCGAAAGACTCGCGGTCCAGAAAGTCTGAATGTTGAATACACGCAGTTGCGATCCCAGCGCGTTCGGCACGCTCGAGCCCATAGGCATTCGGGTTATTACTGAATACGACCGTTAGATCGAGATCTAGACTACCGTTCCCCACAGCATCGATAAACGCTTGCAGGTTGGTGCCCGATCCAGAAATCAGGATTGCAGTTTTGCATTGGCTGACCATCAGATGTATCGCACGGCTCGAGAAGTGGCTGGATCGGCGTCGACTATTCGACCGATTTGCCAAGCGGATTCTCCACTCTCATTAAGTTGTCGGATCGCCGTGTCGGCATTATTTGCATCCACGATTACAAGCATACCCACGCCGCAATTAAAGGTACGCCGCATTTCGGCAATCGTGATACCCCCAATTTTGGCAAGCCAGTCAAAAACCGGTCCTCGTAACCAACTGCTGGTGTCGATCTCAGCATCGATTGCTCCTTGCAGCACACGCGGAATATTTTCGGTGATTCCACCGCCCGTGATATGCGCGAGTCCTTTGATGGTCGTTGACTGCATAAGGGACAAGATGGGTTTCACATAGATTTTGGTTGGCGTCAGCAGGAGCTCACTAGCAGGGCAGCCCTCTATCTCTGCGTTTGGTGCGCGCTCGAGTACTTTTCGTATGAGTGAGTAGCCGTTGGAGTGAGGTCCACTTGAGGCTAATCCTATAATCGCGTCTCCACTACTGATGCGACTACCGTCGATCAGCTGATCGCGCTCTACAGCGCCAACCGTAAATCCGGCAAGATCATAATCGCCGTCCGAATACATGTCTGGCATTTCAGCCGTTTCGCCACCAATCAGCGCAGCGCCAGCTTGAATACAGCCTTCGGCAATGCCACCGATGACGGCTGTAGCAACGTCTTTGTCGAGCTTGCCACACGCAAAGTAGTCGAGAAAGAACAGTGGCTCTGCACCTTGTACTAGAACGTCATTAACGCACATCGCAACGAGATCTATTCCAATTGTGTCGTGGCGACTCAAATACTGAGCGAGCATGAGTTTTGTCCCAACACCGTCTGTACCTGAAATAAGAACGGGTTCACGGTATCGGTCCGGCGGAATGGCGAACATGCCGCCGAATCCGCCCAGTCCAGCGAGCACTTCTGGGCGCTGAGTGCGCTGCACCAGTGGCTTAATGCGTTCGATAAGTTCGTTGCCAGCATCGATGTCGACGCCTGCGTCTTTGTAGGTAAGGGGTTTATTGGTCATGATGGGGTGGCATACTCTGTAAGGGCGATATAATAATGTTTAACATTGAACTGGGAAACCGCCGTTGTTGAAAATTCGAAAAACCAATTGTGCCGGATTCTTCCGGCGTTCGCTCAATTACGCGCTGCTGGTGATTTTGCTCTTCCTTGCGCCGATACCTCCAGCACACGCGGTTGATGTAGAGAATCTTTTCTCTGTCGAAGTAACTTTAGACGATGAGGCTGAGGATCCTCGCGATGCTGCTTACAAGACGGCATTGATCGAAGTTCTCACCCGAGTTTCAGGTTCTGCGCTCAGCACAAATGAGGAGGCAATCGACGAGTTGTTCCCGGTTCCTTCTGCGTACGTTACCCAATTTCGACTTGGTGCAGAGGGCACATTGCGGATTTCATTTGACGGCGAAGCGATCGAGACGGTTCTGCGCAATGCCGGGCAGATGGTTTGGGGGCGAGATCGTCCACTTACACTAATCTGGCTCGCGGTCGATTGGGGGCAGGGCGAGCGAGAAATAATTGCCGCTGGAGAACCTCATCGGACAATGCAGCAATCGCGATCAATCGATCGAAATCGATTGCTACGTAAGCGTGTGCTTGAGATTGCCGAAAAACGAGGATTGCCACTGTTCTTTCCGTTGCTCGATACCACTGATTTACAGAGTGTAACGTTTAGCGATATTTGGGGCGGTTTCGATGAGCGAATTATTGAGGCGTCAGAGCGCTATGAGGCAAATTCGATTTTGATTGGTCGAATTCGCCCCGAGTCCAATCAGCGCAATCGCTGGAGTTATTTTTTTGGTGGCGAAGGCCGAGTTTGGACGGGTCCATCTGAAATGATCGTTGCTCAAATCGCAGATCTACTGGCTGCAGAATTTGCGGTTGGTGGGAATGCGCCACTGGAGGAGGTCGCGCTGAATATTTCAGGCGTTGATACTATCGATGCTTTTGGTTCGATTCAAAAATTGCTGGCAGCGATAAGTTTGATTGAGGGCTTTCGAATTTCTGAAGTTACTGGAGACACCGTCACATATCAGGTAGAAATGCGTGGTGGGGCCGAACGTTTGCGTCGTGCTTTGCAGCTTGCCGGATTACTAGAACAGGCCGATTTGAACGCAAGCGGTGACCCGGAGTCGCCATCTGCGTTAGAATTTTTCTTCAATCTATAGTTCATAAGCCGTAGCCTCCTCAAATGCCTCTTAAATGGTTACCCAACGCGATTTCCATACTGCGCATAGCGCTAGTCCCGCCTATTCTAATTCTAATCATGAAGGATAATTTCGCGTGGGCAATCGGGTTGTTTGGGCTAGCTGGGTTTTCTGACGGCGTAGACGGTTATCTCGCAAAGCGCTTTAATTGGAATACTCGTCTAGGTGCATTGCTCGATCCAATTGCCGACAAGTTACTGGTGGCAGGTTTGTTTATTGTGCTTGCGTACTCTCAGTATATCCCTGTGTGGCTTGCAGCTGTTGTTATCTTTCGCGACATTATTATCGTTACAGGTGCGACGGCATATAACTTCTTGGTTCGACCCGTGCAAGGTGAGCCAACGCGGGTTAGTAAACTCAATACCGCGCTGCAATTGCTGTTCTTGCTATTCGTGTTAAGCCGCGCGGGATTTGGCTGGCCGGATCAGATTTCGATAACGGTACTCGGTGCGGCGGTATTGATTACAGTTGTTATCAGTGGCGTTGACTACGTTTGGTCATGGTCGCGACGCGCGCGACATAGTGAGTAAATCGTGCCAAATAACATTCGTATAAACTGGTTAATCGCTATCTTGCTGTCCGGCTGGTTGCTCTTCCTCTTGGCGCTGGTGCCGACACCTTATTTGGAGCTTGAATGAGTCAACTGGCCCTGCCACTGCAACTCGCTGACCATGCCGTTTTTGCGAGTTTTCTAAATGACGGTAACGAGATACTTGTTGCCACTCTGTCTAGCCTTGCGGCTGGACAGGAAGGGCATGGATGCTGGATTTGGGGGTCAGCGGCAACGGGCAAGACGCACCTGTTGCAGGCCGTGTGTGAGGCCGCTGGGGATCGGGCGGTCTATATCCCCTTAAGCTCACTTACTGATGCGGGACCGGACATCCTGGAAGGCTTGGCGAGTAGGGAGCTAATTTGCATCGACGACGTTGATTTGATCGTTGGGCAAGCGCAATGGGAAGCTGCATTCTTCGATCTGTGTAATCAGATTTTCGATGCTGGTGGACAACTCCTTATGACTGCTAATACTGCGCCGCGTGAGTGTGTCGTCGAACTCGCGGATCTGCGCAGTCGATTTCTGAAGCTGCCGGTATTTCAGATTCAGGCATTGGACGAGAATGCCAGAGTTAGCGCTCTACAGCTTCGGTCACGTCATCGTGGTTTAGAGTTGCCTGATGACACAGCGCGATATCTGTTGAAGCGCAGTCGCCGTGATATGGCGAGTCTTTACGAGATACTCGATCGACTCGACAAAGAAGCACTACGCGCTAAGCGACGCTTGACGATTCCATTCGTACGGGATGTGCTGACAGCTATACTGGACTAGATCGCAAGCTTTGACGCGATCTCGGCAACACGCTTCCCGAGCGCCATAGCGATCGACTTCTCATCGTCTGATAAGGAATCTGGATGTCTATTCCACGTAACGTGTGTCGCTCCATAAAGCGAGCCCCCTGTCGTCGTGGATGACAGTGCGCTTTCCGAGTAGGGGATTCCAACGTATAGCATGCCGTGGTGCAACAGCGGAATGGCCATCGTTAACAAAGTCGACTCTGAACCACCGTGAAGTGATGATGTCGATGTAAATACACCGGCCGGCTTACCAATCAGCGTTCCTTTCATCCAGTCAGTGGCTGTTGAATCAATAAAATACTTCAATGCAGTACTCATGTTTCCGAATCGAGTTGGGCTGCCCATTACGATCCCAGCGCATTGTGCCAAATCGGTCGAACTAGCGTAGGGAGGGCCAGACTCTGGAATGGGTCCTTCGCTCGCTTCAGATATCGGTGACACTGACGGTACCGTTCGGAGCCGCGCCGACATACCTTTTACGGAGTCAACGCCGCGACAAACTTCGCGAGCGAGCGCTTCAGTTGAGCCATTCGATGAATGGTAAAGAACCAGGATATCGCTCATCAGGACAGGAACGGCAGTGCGTTTTCAGGCGGACGACCGATGACGATCGTCGCCCTATCGGGTATATCGTCGAGGTATAGAGCGACGTTATGCGCGACACCGGACTCTATAATTAATTCCAATATCATCCGCGATGTGGAGCAGCATGGGTTGCGATAAATAGTGATAGCCATAATTCCCTCGTACGATGGTCGGGCGTTTTACAACATGCACTCTATCAGGACCTAACTGCCTCGTCAGTCACGATATGCAAGCTTGACGCGCTGCACTGCAAGTTGCTAGTTTTAACGGGCTTTCAGGCTAAAAATCATAAGAAAAACTATGGTTATTCAATACACACCTAAACAATTGAGAAAAAATCTGCAGATCACACTGCTCGCAATGCTGTGCTGTTTGGGTGGCTGTGAAACGGCACCACCGGTACAAGAGATGAGTGATGCTAGGCAAGCGATATCGGTGGCCAAAGAGGCTGGGGCGGCAGAACGCGCGGCGTTTCATCTGAAGGCGGCTGAAAAGTACCTTGAAAGTGCAGAGCAAAATCTCGGTGAGCAGGCCTATCAGCAGGCGCGCAGAGACGCGAATCAGGCGAAAATGAAAGCGCGGGATGCCCTCAAAGTCAGTGAGAATGCAGCTGAGGCGCAATGAGTCTTGAGTTATCTTGGCTCTAGAACCACCTCTTAGTCAGTTTATTGATAACCTTATTTGGGTATTTTTACCCTCCAAGACTGCTGTTATAGCGCCCTAAGACGCACCGCAGGACCCCGTTTTCCTTAGGCTGGGCCATCATTCCCGAGATGATGCGGTAAGGGACGATCAAGATTCCAGCGGATTATGAGGGTGCTAATCTCATAGTTGAAGAATATTTGATACTAATTAGTATCTTACGACTATTTGTCACAGCAAGTTTAGAGCTTCTTCACGTTTCATATTTTGCGATTCGGCATCACCACGGTGGCGATATTCTAGCTCTCCAGCTGCCAAACCACGATCGCTGATCACCAAGCGATGCGGGATTCCGATCAATTCAGCGTCGGCGAACATCACACCGGGGCGGGCACCTCGATCGTCGAGCAAAACTTCAAAACCTTTCGCGCAGAGCTCGTCATACAAGGCCTCAGCAGCCGCTTTTACGTCATCTGAGCGGTGCATATTGATCGGCACGATAACGACATCAAAAGGGGTTAACGATGTCGGCCAGATAATGCCCGCATCATCGTGATTCTGCTCAATAGCAGCGCCGACGATGCGTGTAATTCCGATTCCGTAGCAGCCCATCGCCATTGCTTGATTTTTGCCCTCTGGGTTCTGCACTGTTGCGGACATCGCCTCACTGTACTGGGTGCCTAACTGAAAAATATGGCCAACCTCAATGCCGCGCGCAATACTCAACTTGCCTTTGCCACCAGGGGTTGGATCACCCGCAACGATATTACGAATATCGACGGTCGCGGGTACATCAAGGTCGCGTCCAAAGTTAACGCCGGTGTAATGAGTGTCTTTTTCATTGGCACCCACGATAAAATCACTCATGCCGGCGGTCGCATGATCGTAGAAAATTGGCATTGCGATTCTCACCGGTCCGACGAATCCTGGGCCACAGCCGATTGCTTTGGCAATACTTTCCGGGCTGGCCATCGTGAGGGGTGAGGCAACCCCCGGTATTTTCTGTGCTTTGACTGCGTTTAGCTCGTGGTCACCACGCAGACCAAAGGCGATCAGGCCTTCATCACCTTCTACGATCAGGGTTTTCATCGTTTGTGAGGCCATGATACTTAGTGATTCGCACAGCGCCGTGATCGTCTTGATGCCGGGTGTCGCAATCTTAGTCAGGTCTAAAGATGCAGGAGGTGTTTCGATGCCGTCACGAGATGTAGCTGCCGTTTCGATATTGGACGCATAGTTGTCTTCGTCGCTGTAGGCAATGGCATCTTCGCCGGAATCGGCCAGAACATGAAACTCTTGCGAACGACTTCCGCCGATCTCACCTGAATCAGCGTCCACAACGCGAAACTTCAGACCCAGGCGGTCGAAGATCGCGATGTATGCATCGCGCATGCGGGCGTAGGATTTCTGCAGTCCCGCCTCATCTAGGTCGAATGAATAGGCATCTTTCATGATGAATTCGCGCGAGCGCATCACGCCAAAGCGTGGCCGAATCTCATCGCGGAACTTGGTTTGAATTTGGTAGTAGTTGACTGGCAGTTGCTTGTAGCTGCGAAGTTCTTTGCGCGCAATGTCAGTGATAACCTCCTCATGAGTCGGGCCGAAACAGTAATCCCTGCCGTGGCGATCGTTCATTCTGAGCAGGAGTGGGCCGTACTTGTCCCAACGCCCAGATTCTTGCCATAACTCGGCTGGCTGCACCGCTGGCATTAGCAACTCGAGAGCCCCAGCACGATTCATTTCCTCTCGAACCACTGCCTCGACTTTACGTAAGACGCGCAATCCGAGCGGCATCCATGCAAACAGTCCTGAGGCCAGACGGCGGATCAAGCCGGCTCGTAGCATCAGTTTGTGGCTGACAATCTCTGCATCTGAGGGTATTTCTTTGAGGGTCGTCAGCCCTAATTCCGAAAATCGCATTGCTTGTCTTACCAATAGTGTATGAGTTGCGCATTCTAACCGTATTGACAGATAAGCCAAAGCAGCGGAAGGTCCGGAATCTTTTAATCGTAGGAATGCCAAATTGCACGGTCGTCGAAATCGTCTTGTCGCCCAAGAAGGCGTACCTCTGCTTGCGCTCGTTTCCGCTATCATTGTCTTGTTGATCCGCTATTCAAGCCCGTGGTTGGCGGTTATTCCCGGTATCCTACTTGTATTACTTTTCATGGTTTTTCGTGACCCGAAGCGGTCTGTCCCATCCGTTGCGCTGGGCGTTTTCAGTCCGGTCGATGGTGAAGTGATTGAGGTAGGCCATTGTGAGGCGAGTGAAGCAGGAGGGCCCGCTCTTAGGATAAAGATCCGCGTCAACAGTCTAGGCACCTATACGGCTCGCGCACCTGTAGAAGGGACGATTAAGGATTTGGGCAGGCGCGGCTTGTGGCTGCAGACGGACGAAGGAGATGACATTGTCTTGATTTTCAATGCCCATCGTCTGGGTCTCGCACCGAAGGCATTTGCGCGAATTGGTGAGCGCTTGGGTCAGGGGCAACGCTGCGCTTACCTGCGTCTGACGGGCACGGCTGAGATACAATTACCAACCGATGGAAAAATCCTGGTTGAAGTTGGCCAGAACGTTGTCGCCGGCACTGACGTCGTTGCGAACGTGCGTGGTAGTCATTAAGCCGCCATCTGAATATCGACAGTGAAATGCATCATGCGGCGTGGCAAAATCAGTTTTAAATATTGAATCCCGGTCTATTAAGAATGATCCATCCTGAATATCAACGGCGCGCTTATTTGCAAGCTATGGGCATTGATGTCTGGTT
>JABIQN010000002.1 GCA_018699395.1 Gammaproteobacteria bacterium | reverse complement strand
GCCGATAGTGTCTGTGGGTAACCGGGACGTGGCGTCACGGTTGTCGACCAGTCGCGGTAACCTCGTCTCTTCACTTCAATTTTATGCGGAGCCGAACTCAAGCGGACGATCGTTCTTCCGGTACCGCGAGCGCGCCCGTCAACATAAACCGTCGCATCCACTGGCGAGACGTCCAGAGTGACGGTGCCTAATCGGGCGGAAAGATCAACAGTAATGGACTCGCTCACCGCTGATTGCAGCCGCAGACTTCGGCTTGTTACTCCGTAGCCCGCTTTCGACATGCCAATTTGATAATCGACATCAGGAGCGAGTGATAGCGTCAGTGGCGACTGGCCTCTATAGCGTCCATTAACCGTGACGTTCGCACCACGAGGAATCGTATTAACCAGTAATCTGGCATCGGCTGGCAACAGCCTAATCATCGGCAAGGTCTGGTCAACGTTCGACACTGCCACAATATTACCGTCCCATGCGCTAAAGCCCTCCTTAACGACGGTTAGTTCATGTATGCCCTCTAGTAATTCTATCGTTTCAGGTGTTACACCAATCTCATTGGCACTGCTAAGAATTGTCGCGCCGGAGGGCTCCGATCGAACCTCAACCTCAGCCCATTTCGGCGTAAGTTGAACGTGTATGCGCTCAAGTTGATCGAGACCGGTGACATCGACAATATCAATAAAGGGTAGGTATCGGTCAGATTCAATTCGTACAGTATGTGGGCCAGGCTCGAGTTCGATCGGCCCGTACGGTGCTTTGCCGATTAATGAATCGTCGATGGTAACCAGCGCATTCGTAGTGGGCTCGGTGACGACGATCATCTGACCTGGCTTCTTGCGCATCCTAAGTCGAATTGTCATCGACGGCTCATCACCAACAATAAAGGTCTGACCGATGTCGTAATAGCCCTGCTTTTCGACATTAACTGTGTAATTTCCCTTGCGCAGTAACACACGTTCGCCGATGGGTAAGCGGAACCACCCACCGTCAATATTGAATTCGTCTGGGTTAGCCGGTTCGATTTCGAAATCGACTGACTTGGACGTAAATAGAAGGAATGATATCGATAGCAGGAAAACCAATGCGCTACTGACAAATATCTTGAGTTGATCGCTTTTAAGAATCAGCGGTTGCGCACTGCTTGCTGCTGCGCGCTGAAATGCGGTAGGTGCTATGGTTTCATCATCAGGGTGATCGAATGCATCTGCAGACTCTGGCGGTTGCGTTACGTAAGCGCTATCCTCAAGTCGAACATCAATTGCGACGCCTTGTTCTCCTATGCTGACACGAATTTCGCTACCAAAAAACGTAAGGACATCACCGTCGGCGAGACGGCGACTAGTTTCAAGCGGAGCATCGTTAATGAGCAAGGACATTCCCTGGCCAACCGGCTGCACGATTGGTATGCCATCAAGAAGATCCAGCATCGCGATGGCGTCGCCACCAGGACCTGGCAAGCGAAGCTGACATTCATTGCCAGTACCCACATGCAAGGGGAGCTCCTTCCTTGGGAAGCTACGTTCACCTTCTACGTCCCTGACAACAAGGCTTTCGAAAATCAAATCTGCTCCTCGCACTGAATAACTACCGGCTCCATTTCGATTTCCGGTGCGACTCGAAATTCCAAGCGTACGTCTCGAAACCCTGACCGCGATCCAACTGCGACATAAGTCCCGGGGCGAAGATCGATTTCCTTACGCATGAAATTTCCCAGTCTACCTATCTTGTAGATCGATACATTAGTGACATTGTCCGATAACAACGGGACGCGAAGTGCTGTGGCAGCTCGCCTCAGTAAACGCGACAGCTCGTCACGTTGTAGCTTAAGCCTTTCTCCAGCATTCGGTCTGGTTGTTATATCGACAATTAGCATTGTTGCCTTCTGCATCACTAACGGAACGCTGAGTCGGTCGGGGTCGGCTATCAACTCATCCAAACTTGCATGCAAGGCTGCCATATCTCGCCCGCGCATCAGACCTTCCATCGCAAAAGACAAAGTACTGTCAACCTTCAGTATTTCTTCATAGGTTTTTACGACAGCACCCCAGTGCTCATCACTCTCCAATATGTAAGCCTCACGCTCCAAAGTCATAATTTCTTGCAGACGCAGCCCCTGATCTACTTGCAGAAAACCATCCACGGGTTCCTTTGACTCTGGTATCAGGCGCTCTGCGACACGAAAAGCCGCACGCGCGCCAAGGTAATCTCCACTCGAAATCGCGTTGAATCCTTCCGTCATCCGCGTATCAAATTCCATCTCAATGCGAGTCCTTCGTACGCGCACGATACCGTCGTGCGCTGGTTGCCACAGATTGTCCAACGCTACTGCCCGCTCGAAGCTGCTTTGTGCGGCATCGAGCTCCAAGTCTTCCTCGTATTCGATGCCCTGATCAACCAAACGCAGAACCGCTTCAAGGTTCTTGGCGCGCTGATACCCTGCCAAAGCACCCGCGTGAGTCGGCGTGATCATGACGGCCAGCTCATAGGATTGTATGGCCTTCAGCCTGTCTCCCTCTTCAAACGCAGCAATGCCATCAGCATAGGCTCGCTGAAATATCGGCTCAATACGTGCGTAGAGTGGCTCGAGAAGCGTTAACGCACCCAGATACAATTTCTCGGCATAAGTAAAATCTTTTTCAAGATAGGCGCGATCGGCCTCGGCATACATATCCTTTGCTTCACGATGCTCACGCGCAGCCCAGCGCTCCACACCACGGGATTCAAGAACCTCCAATGCAGACAGAAGCTCACCAAGCGTTACCTCCGCATTGAATCGCTCCCGTTCCGTCTGATCAAGACCACTATAATCTGCGAGATTCTCAGAAAACGTTATGTCATCGTCGTCTTTGAGTCTCCGAGTTGGTATATTCGCCGCATCCTGCATCTGCTTAAGAGCTTCCGAAGATACATAAACGTCAGTGCGTGAATTTTCATCATTGTCAGGAGGTTCTGAATCCGCAGAATCGCCAGCGACTTGCTGACTATCATCGACCGTCTCCAGCTGCTCCGACACACCGTTCGGCAGTACGAAGATCACGACTACCAATATTGCAAGCAACGCCCCCAGCGTTACACCGACTACTTTCTGGCTAATACCCGATATGTCTTCATGAACTGGTTTGATGGAAGCGCCGTCTACCGCGGGCGCTCTGCGAATAGCGTCAACTGACTCAATGACTTCTTCATGAGCCTCACGACGCACCCTATTGCGCATTGAAACTGTACCCGGCACGAATTTAGCTGCCGTCAGTCGCGTCAGAACCTCCTTCGCGGTCGGCCTTTGCGTCGGCTCCTTGGCTAGCAACTCCTCCACCAGCACAACGATCAAGTCCGGAACAGTCGACCCATCAGACGCAAGTATTGGTGCCGCCATTTGATGTTTAATTTCGTCAGCGATATCCACTGATAACCAGGGTGGGCGACCCGAAATAAGCTCGAAAATGAGCCCGCCTAAAGCGAACATGTCGTCTGCTACTGAGGCAGGCTGGCCATCAAGCGCTTGGGGGCTTTGAGCGATCAACGATCCGCCGCTGCCATTTTCTCCTACCACCGTAGATGCGCCAAAATCACTCAGGTAGGGCGCACCATTACCGTCAAGCAAGACGTTTGAGGCCTTGAGGTCCCGATGAACCTGCCCCTTAGAATGTAAGTAT
>JABIQN010000066.1 GCA_018699395.1 Gammaproteobacteria bacterium | reverse complement strand
GGCCAAATCACCCGTTTCTCGATTAATTTCAACTTGTGCCGTAACCGGAGCCTGCTCCTCGTCCACAGCTAAATCCACGCCCTCTTCCCGACGCAGCAATATTGTTGCCAAAGCCTGCTCTAAGAACGTAAACACCTCTTCTTTTTCCAGGCCCTTCTGGCGCGCCAAAGCATCCACAACTAACAACAACATCTCTTTTTTACTCATGACGACCCCCCTAAAAAGCAACACGCCGAGCATTGCTCCAGCGCTGTACTTATCAAAGAAACAAGACAGTGCGTGACTCAAGTAATTGGTAGCGGGGGTAGGATTTGAACCTACGACCTTCGGGTTATGAGCCCGACGAGCTGCCAGACTGCTCCACCCCGCATCAGCGAACGCGATAGTACGCAGGTGACACAGGGTTTACAAGGGGTTCAGCCCAGTATTTGAATGCAACGTACCAATAACCATCCCGGCACTATACCGAGCGCCAATACGGCTACTGAATTAAGACTCAACACTACGCGCATATCGGTACTTGCCTGCAGCACGGCCTTATCCTCAGCATCTTCGAAATACATATACCAAATGACCCGGAGGTAGTAATACGCGCCCACAACAGACGCCAGAACCATCAAAACAGCAAGGCCTGTGAATCCAGAATCAACGACCGCACTAATAACGTTCAGCTTGGCAAAGAATCCTACAAACGGCGGTACGCCAGCCATACTGAACATCAAAAACATCATCATCAAGGCAAACCATGGACTGCGGGCATTGAGCCCCCTAAAGTCCGACAGGTTCTCCGCATCATATCCGCGACGACTCAGCAGGATGATCATGCCGAATGCACCTGCAGCTGCTACAACGTAAGTAAGCGTATAGAACAGTGCCACTGCATTACCCTGCTTCGTTCCAGTGAATAGCGCGAGTAGAATGAAGCCAACATGAGCAATCGTCGAATAGCCCAGCATCCGTTTGATGTTTGTTTGAGCGATAGCAACGAAATTGCCTACCAGAAGTGAGAGTACGGCGATAATCATAATCATGGCCGCCCACGTATCATGCAGGCCGCCGAGACCATCAACTAGAATGCGTAGGAACAGCGCCAATGCCGCTAGCTTCGGAGCCGTCGCGATGTACAGTGTTACCGGCGTACGTGCGCCCTGATAGACATCAGGCAGCCACATATGAAACGGTACAGCTCCAAACTTGAAGCCTATTCCGACAATCAGGAAGGCTAAACCAAACCAAAGTGGCAGGCTATTCAGTGATGGGTCAGCCGTAATTGCCGCCGACATTTCGTGAAACTCCAGGCTGCCAGTGACGCCATAGATCCACGATATGCCATACAGCAAACAACCTGATGCGATAGCACCCAGGATGAAGTATTTCATCGCTGACTCAGCAGAGGTGGCGTTATTTCTGTCAATCGCGACCAGCGCATACATCGACAATGCTAGTGTCTCAAGGCCAAGATACATAGTCAGCATGCTGTTAGCCGACATCATAATCATCATGCCTAGCAAGCCAATTAAACCAAGTAGATAAAACTCACCTTTGTGAATTTCATTTGCACGCAAATAGTCACGTGAATATAGGAACGCGATTGCCACAAAGATGACAGCTGCTATCTTCAATATCTGTGATAACGGGTCACTGACATAACTACCGCTGAAGATTACTGAGCGGGCGTCAGGCACTATCGCATTTAACACCAGTAGCATCGTGCCAAGCGCCAGGATACTGATCCAAAACGTGCGCACACGATTCTCGTCGTCGATAAACAAATCTGCTATTAAGACGAAGCAAATCAACCCCAACAAGGTGATTTCTGGTGCAGCAACAACATAGTCCATCAAATTCATAATGTGGCCTGTCAGAGCTTTGAGTGTCCGACCTGTTCAATTAACTGTTCAACCGTAACGCTCATCATATCAACCAGCGGCGCTGGCCACAGTCCGACGAGAAGAACACTTACGGCAAGAATGGCGAGAACAATGAACTCGCGACTATTAAGATCTTTAAGGGCTGCAACGTTGTCGTTGGCTACCTCGCCGTAGATAACACGCTTGACCATCCACAGCGTATACGCCGCGCCAAGAATCAAGGTGCCAGCGGCTAGAAATGCATACCAGAAATTCGCTTTGAAGCTCGCGATAATGACCATAAACTCACCGACAAAGCCTGATGTACCTGGCAGACCTGCATTAGCCATAGCGAACAAAACCATGAATGCTGCATACATTGGCATCGTATTGGCGACACCGCCGTAGTCAGAGATTTCACGGCTGTGCATGCGATCGTACAAAACACCAACGCAGAGGAACATCGCGCCGGATATCAAGCCATGGGAAATCATTTGTATCAAGCCGCCGGTAATTCCGAGGCCGGCGCCCATGCCTCCATCAAACGACCAAAGAATAAATAAACCAAGCGTCACGAAGCCCATATGTGCGATCGACGAATACGCGATCAGCTTCTTCATATCCTTCTGCATTAAGGCGACGAAGCCGATGTAGACAATGGCAATCAGTGACAAGGCAATCATCATGCCTGAGAAGTACTCACTGCCGTCCGGCACGATGGGCAGCGACAGGCGAACGAAGCCATAGCCGCCCATTTTCAACATAATTGCTGCCAGTATGACCGAGCCACCAGTAGGTGCTTCAACGTGTGCGTCAGGCAACCAGGTATGAACGGGCCACATCGGAACCTTGACGGCAAACGCCAACAGGAAGGCAATGAAAATATACTTCTGAGCACCAAGCGTTAGTGGTACACCCATGAAGTCGAACAAATCGAAGCTACCGGTTTGGCCATACAAATAGATAAACGCGACCAACATCAAAACGGAGCCAAGGAACGTATACAGGAAAAACTTCAAGGTCGCATAAACGCGTCGAGCTCCACCCCAGATACCGATGATCAGGAACATCGGTATCAGCATTGATTCCCAGAAAACATAGAACAGCAATGCATCGAGTGCCGAGAAGACGCCGACCATCAAACCTTCAAGGATCAGGAAAGCAGCAAAGTATTGTGCCGGCCGGCTTTTGATTGTATCCCAACTGGAGATAACGACCAGCGGCGTGATGAATGTTGTTAGCAAGATAAGTGGCAATGATATGCCGTCCACTCCCAAGGAATAAAACACATTGAGAGAATCAACCCATGGCGTCTTTTCGATAAACTGCATGTCGGTGAAAGCGTTATCAAAACCAACATAGAGGCCGATGCTGAACAGGAAGGTGACGATAGAAGTCGTCAAAGCTACAATGCGCATCAAACCTGCGCGGGACGACGACGAATCGCTACCATCCCCAATAGCGATTAACGCAGCGCCACCGATGATCGGCAGCCAGATCAGAATACTTAAAAGATGTTGTGAAAAATCCATAGTCGTCCTTACGCTAACGCAGCCAGATCAGCCAACCGAGTAACGCGGTCAAGCCGATGATCATTGCGAAAGCGTAGGTGTAGAGATAGCCGGTTTGAATCTGACGCACAAAACCCGCTAATCGCACAACCGTCCTGGCGGTTCCGTTCACGAGAGTGTCATCGATGGTCATTTGATCGCCCCTTTGCCATAAGAGCTGGCCAATGGCTCGACCGCCACCAGCAAAGCCCTTAATCCATAAGTCATCAAAGTAATACTTTCGATCTAGCACATTATAGATACCTGACAATTTGATTTTAATTATCTCGGGAATATCGGGACGCTTCAGGTACAAGAACCACGCCGCAATCACGCCACTTGCGGCAAGCCAGAACACAGGGGTTCTGACCGAGTGCGTAAGAAGCGCGAAACTGCCATGCCAAGCATGTGCCATATGGCTGACAATATCCTTGTTCTCGCTGACAAATATCGCGCCGCCAAAATAGTCGCCAAACAATACGGGGCCAACCGTAAACCAACCGATAATTGCAGATGGTATGGCTAGTAAAATGAGTGGCGCGGTTACAACGGCTGAAGGTTCATGTAGATGCAACTTTGTCTCGGCGTCCATACGCTCTTCGCCATGGAATACCAAGAAAAACATGCGGAATGCATATAAGGCTGTAATAAAAACACCTAGTAGGACACTGAGGTAGGCGATCCAATATACGGCGCCTTGCCCCTGCCAATGTGAATCCCTAACCGCTTCAATCAGCAAGTCTTTGGAGAAGAAACCGCTGCTGCCGGGGAAACCGATCAACGCGAGTGATCCCACTAATGACGTCCAATAGGTAATCGGCATGTACTTCTTGATGCCACCCATCTTCCGAATATCCTGCTCGTGATGCATTGCGATAATGACTGAGCCGGCCGCGAGGAACAGCAGTGCTTTAAAGAACGCATGCGTCATCAAGTGGAAAATAGCAGCGCTATAAGCTGAGGCACCCAGGGCGACGGTCATATACCCCAACTGCGACAGCGTTGAATAAGCGACAACACGCTTGATATCATTTTGGATAATACCCAACAGCCCCATGAAAAACGCTGTTATCGAGCCAATGACGATGACGAAGCCGAGTGCCGTTGTCGACAACTCAAACAACGGAGACATACGCGCCACCATGAAGATGCCCGCAGTTACCATGGTTGCCGCGTGAATCAATGCAGAAATTGGTGTCGGTCCTTCCATCGAATCCGGTAGCCAGACATGCAAAGGCGCCTGTGCCGACTTACCCATCGCTCCAATGAAGAGTAATATGCAGATAACCGTCATCGCATTCCAGGGTGTACCTTGGAACACCTCAATACTTTGCCCGGCGATAGATTTTGCTTGACCAAACACGGTCGCATAATCCAGTGAGCCAGTAAACATTACGACACCTGCAATACCGAGAAGGAATCCAAAATCACCAACTCGGTTTACAAGGAAGGCTTTCAAATTCGCGAAAATCGCTGTCTCTTTCTTGAACCAAAACCCAATCAACAAGTATGAAACCAGGCCAACGGCTTCCCAACCAAAAAACAACTGTAGGAAGTTATTCGACATCACCAACATTAACATCGCGAAGGTGAATAGCGAGATGTAACTAAAGAATCGTTGGTAGCCCGGATCCTCACGCATATAGCCGATGGTGTAGATGTGCACCATCAGTGACACGAAGGTCACCACGCACATCATGAGAACAGTCAAGCGATCAACTAGAAAGCCAACTTCCATCCGCAAGCCGTCCGTAACAGCCCATGTATACACACTGATATTCTCAGCTGGAGCGCCGCCCCAAAAAAAATTCTTGAGTACCAGCATAGACAATAAGCACGCCGTGCCAACGCCAGCGATAGTTACCCAATGCGCTCCCGCACGGCCGATTTTCTTACCAGCTAAACCGGCAATGATCGCTGCTGCCAGCGGTGCCAAAACGATTGTCAGGTAATAGTTGTACATATCATCCCTTCAATGCATTCAGCTCTTGCACCGCGATCGAGCGTTTATTGCGGAACAACACGACCAGGATCGCAAGACCGATCGCAGCTTCTGCAGCTGCAACCGTTAAAATGAAGAAAACGAAGATTTGTCCAGTCTCATCACCGAGGTAACGTGAAAATGCGATAAAGTTGAAGTTAACGGCAAGCAGCATCAGTTCGATGCACATTAATATGAGAATCAGGTTGCGACGATTGACGATGATGCCAGCGATGCTCAGAACAAAGAGCATAGCTGCCAAGGTCAGATAATGCTCAAGACCGATCATTGCTTTTTCTCCGCAGCCATCTTGACTACACGAACGCGATCTTTAGCGCGTACTGCAACTTGCGCTGCGATATCCTGTACTTTCAAACCAGGACGCTTGCGCATAGTTAACGTAATCGCCGCAATAATGGCCAACAGCAATATGACCGCTGCAATCTCAAAGGCGTAGACATGTTCTGTGTACAGCACAGCACCGAGCGCTTTGGTGTTGCTGTAGCCCTCTGGTGTTGACGCAAAACCACCAGTACTGGCAACACCCTGGTTACGCAGCCAAATCAGTTGAATTAGCTCGATAGCCATCAACAGCGCGATACTGATACTCACCCATGCATAACGGGCGATACCGCGCTTGGCGGCTTCAATGTTGACGTCGAGCATCATCACGACAAATAAGAACAAAACCATGACAGCGCCAACATAGACAAGCACGAGAACGATTGCCAAAAACTCAGCTTCGGCCAACAACCACAACAAGGCGCTTTGGAAGAATGTCAGGACGAGGAACATAACTGAATGCACCGGGTTACGTGAAAACACAACACCGACCGCAGCTCCCAGCATAAACAGAGCAAACATGTAAAACAAAACCGAATGAAGCATCATAGCGCCCTACCGGTATTTCGCGTCGGTTGCTTTGTCGGCAGAGATCATGGCGTCGTACTTATCGCCAATGGCCAGCAGCTTGTCTTTCGTCATGATGTTCTCGCCGGGTTTCTCCATATGATATTCATGGATGCGTGTTTCAACGATCGCATCGACCGGGCAAGACTCTTCACAGAAACCGCAATAAATACACTTGAAAAGATCAATATCATAACGCGCCGTTCGTCTTGTCCCATCATCGCTGACATCTGATTCGATCGTAATCGCCAACGCTGGACAAACAGCTTCGCAGAGCTTGCACGCAATGCAGCGCTCTTCACCATTCGGGTATCGACGCAGTGCATGCAGCCCACGAAAACGATTCGACTGAGGTGTCTTCTCGTCTGGATACTCGAGTGTCACGCCCTTCTTGAAAAACTGGCGCTGCGTTACGGAAAGCCCTTTAAGCAACTCCCATAAAGCGAATGTCTTGATGTAACTCACTATTCGATTCATCGTTCTAAGCGCCCAATCCAGACCACGGCCCAATCTGGAACCAGGCCATAGCCCCTTCCACGCCGATCCAGATGATTGTTATAGGTATGAAAATCTTCCATCCAAGCCGCATGATTTGATCATAACGATAGCGCGGAAATGTCGCGCGGAACCAAAAGAACGTGTACATGAACATGCACATCTTAGCGAACAACCATGGCAGACCGCCCACGGTCAACCATGCAAGCCAGGAAATGTCATTGAGGAAGGTCCAGCCTTCAAATGGCGATGCCCAGCCGCCGAGGAAAAAAATCGCGGTCAAGGTCGAAATCAAAACCATGTTCGCGTATTCAGCTAGGAAGAAGACGGCGAAAGCAACACCAGAGTATTCAACGTGAAATCCCGCAACAATCTCAGATTCCCCCTCTGCAACATCAAATGGCGCACGATTAGTCTCAGCGACACCTGATATCCAGTAGACAACAAATAGTGGGAACAGTGGCAGTAGGAACCAATTACTTACGCCACCAGCCTGCGATGTCACTAAATCACCAAGATTCAAGCTCCCGCCAGCCATCACCACACCAACCAGCGCAAAGCCCATTGCGATTTCATAGGCAACGATCTGCGCAGCGGATCGCATTGCACCAAGCAATGCATATTTGGAATTCGCCGCCCAACCAGCAAGGATCACGCCATAAACACCAACGGACGTTAGCGCCAACACATAAAGTAGGCCTGCATTAATATCCGCGATGACGTACCAGTTATTCAATGGAATTACCGCCCATGTTGCGAGCGCAGGAATCAAGGACAATAAAGGCGCAACAATGAACAAGAATTTATTAGACTGCGATGGAACTATCACCTCTTTAATCAGCAGCTTGATTACATCAGCAAATGGTTGACCAAGCCCTGATGGTCCAACCCGATTTGGGCCGACTCGGCCTTGCATACTGCCAATGACCTTGCGCTCGAAATACGTAGAAAACGCAACGATCAGAATGACCGCAATCATTACAAAAAGAATCTTCCATGTCGTGATGGTTAGATATTGAATCCACTCTGGCAGCGAGTAAAAGACACCAAGACCCCAATCGATCCAATTCGCCAGAGCTTGTGGCATCAGGTTAGTCATTACTCACCACTAACTACGTTCTTTGCGGACAGAGTTTTCTGCAGCGCATTCGCTCGACGCACCAAACCGTCAATCGAATACAGCGGCGTATCGATTTCATCTGCTAGCGAGTCCTCACCATTCGGCTTGGCCAATTGGCCGCCCATCGAATAACCACCAGCATCAGCATTTCCAGCAACAGACTTAAACTCATCAAGTACCTCTTCACTGGTTACATAGTTGAATTTTTCCGCGTCCATTAGGTTGCCAAGAACCCGCAGAACCTTCCAACATGGGCGCGACTCGCCAACTGGGCTGGCCACGCCACTGAAGCTCTGCCACGTTCCCGCCGCATTAATATAAGTGCCCGACGTCTCTGCGAAAGTGCCGATTGGCAGTAGCAGGTCAGCGGATTCTAGCAGGGCCTCAGATACAAACGGAGTCAGCGCAACAACGAACTTGTGTTCGGCTATCTTGGCCACGACATCTGTCGTAGCATGAATGTCAGCATCAGGCTCCACATTCACTAAAACTAGGGCTTCGAGCTCATTCGAAAGCATTGCGGCTACTGTCATTCCAGGTTTTTCACGCTTGGCACCGCCAACTTCTCGATGCGGCAAAACACCCGCAAGACTTGCGCCTGATGCGTTCGGTCCATTCGTTACGAATCCGATGGTCGCACCAGTCTCATCAGCAATCGCTGCCGCAAGAGCGCGTACAGTAGAATACGCCGCATGATTTCCAGCGACACAACCAAGCAACACCATTGCATCATCGGCATCTTTAAGGGAGTTCGCGATACGAAATTGAGCATCGTTAGCTTTGACTCCCGCACATAGCACGCTAACCGCGTCAGACTTCACATTCGCTGCGACGGCGATTCCGGACAATAACTCGACTAGACCTAAGCCAGATACGTAGTCAGCCACATCAAATAAATATTCATATTCTTTAGCGTTAGCAAAACTAACCTTCGCGCCATTAACTGCGGCCTTACGAATTCGATGCGCAAGGATCGGCGCTTCGCTGCGGATGTTTGATCCGACCACAAGAATTGCGTCCTGCCTCTCGATTGCTGCGATGTCAGTGCCGAGCGACTCGAAGACCGGATCGCTGTCCTGATCAGATGTATCGCGTCGATTCACCCGATGATCAATATTGGCAGTATCAAGGTGTTGGGCAAGCTTCGACAACAGGTAGCTCTCTTCTACAGTAGAAGCAGACGAGGAGATCAGTCCTATTTTTTTACTGTCCGCAAAACTCAAGACATCGGCCGCATGAGCAAGAGCATTACCCCACTCAATATCACGCCATACATCACCATCCTTTATCCGAGGTGTTATAAGACGATCAGAACTGTAGATCGCTTCGTAACTGAAACGATCACGATCCGAGATCCAAGCTTCATTAATCGATTCGTTGTCGCGAGGAACAATGCGCTTGATAGTTCCACGTAACACATGAGCGTAAAGATTTGATCCGGCACAATCGTGCGGAGACACGGTCGCATGCTGTGTCATTTCCCAGGCACGCGCGCTGTAACGATAAGGCTTGTTATTCAATGCGCCAACGGGACACAGATCGATAATGTTCGCTGATAATTCATGGTCAATATTTTGCTCGACGTAGGTTGAAATCTTGACATCTTCACCACGCCCAACCGTTCCAAGCTGCGGATTACCCTGTATCTCCTCACCAAAGCGCACGCAGCGAGTGCAGTGAATGCAGCGCGTCATGTCGGTGGACACCAGAGGGCCAATGTCTTTATCTTTAACAACACGCTTGCCATCGTTATAACGAGAAATATCTCGTCCATAACCCATCGCCAGATCCTGCAGTTCGCATTCTCCACCCTGATCACAGATCGGGCAGTCCAATGGATGATTGATCAGCAGGAACTCCATCGTCGCCTTCTGAGCAGCAATCGCTCGTGGTGACTTGGTGAAGATTTTCATGCCCTCATTAACTGGCTGAGCACAGGCAGGAATAGGTTTCGGCGCACCTTCAATGTCGACAAGACACATACGGCAGTTTGCCGCAATGCTTAGTTTTTCGTGATAGCAAAAACGCGGTACATACGCGCTGATAGTGTCAGTCACCTCGATGACCATCTGGCCTCGACGTGCTTTGACTGGCTCGCCATCAACTTCGATGTTTACGATATCATCACTCATAGCGTTTACGCAGCAGCCTCGGTTGGATCGTCAACCATGCTTCGACCGTTGTTTCGAATCATGTACTCAAACTCGTGATGATAGTGATTGAGGAAACTCTGCACCGGCCACGCCGCTGCATCGCCCAATGCACAAATTGTATGTCCTTCGATCTTATTGGCAACATCAACAAGCTTCTCAAGATCGGCCTCTTCGCCCTTACCTTCAACAATTCTCGTTAGCATGCGGTACAGCCAGCCAGTGCCTTCTCTGCACGGCGTGCACTGTCCGCAAGACTCAGCCATGTAGAAGCGCGATATTCGTCGCAGCACTTTAACCATGCAGGTCATATCGTCCATAACCATCACTGCACCCGTGCCAAACGATGAACCGGCTTCCTGTAAGGATGTGTAATCCATCGTGCAATCCATAATAATTTCGGCGGGTAAAATCTTGCATGATGAGCCACCGGGAATAACAGCCTTTAGCTTTCGCCCCTTCCAAACGCCGCCACAAATGTCCTCAAGTAAGATTTTAAATGGGACGCCCATCGGTAATTCGTAATTACCTGGCTTCTCTATATGGCCGGACACGGAAAATTGTGCGGTGCCGCCGGACCCCTCCGGCCCCAAGCCTGCAAACCAGGCCGCACCATTGCGAATGATCGTCGGAACACTGGCGATACTTTGCGTGTTATTAATAGTTGTTGGTTTGCCGTACAGGCCAAAGTTGGCAGGGAATGGTGGTTTAAACCGTGGGCGGCCTTGCTTGCCTTCCAATGACTCAAGTAATGCCGTTTCTTCACCACAAATATAGGCGCCCGCACCGATAAAGCCGTGAATATCAACATCAATACCTTTGCTCTGAATGTTCTTACCGAGCAAGCCAGCGTCATAGGCTTCTTTGACTGCCGCCTCAAAACGCGGGAACGGCTCGTCTAGAAACTCACCGCGCACGTAGTTGTAAGCAACCGTCGCACCCATCGCATAGGCGGCAATAGCCATACCTTCAACAAGTGCATGCGGGTTGTATCGAAGGACCTCACGGTCATGGCAAGTCCCAGGTTCACTTTCATCCGAATTAACAACAAGATATTTTTGAACGTCACTACCCTTCGGCATGAAGCTCCATTTGAGACCCGTTGGGAAGCCAGCACCGCCGCGACCGCGCAGGCCAGATGCTTTAACCTCATCAATGATCTGCGCTGGGGTCATTTTGCCCGCAACGATTTTACGCCAGGCCGTATAACCGCCGTTCTTTTCGTAGGTCTCCATCGACCAAGATTTGTCCTGACCAAACGTATTGAAACAAACGAGGTTTTGTTCGTAAGCCATCAGTCAAGCCCGTCCAGGATTTTATCAACCTGCTCTTTCGTCAGGTTTTCATAATATTTGTGATTCACCATCATCGCCGGCGCACCACAACAGGCAGCAATACATTCCTCCTCCTGCTTGAGGAAAATGCGTCCATCATCCGTACTCTCACCAGTTTTAACACCCAGTCTGTTTTCGACGTGATCAACTAAATCGTCAGCACCGCGCAACATGCAAGCAACATTGGTGCAGATCGCTACTTCGTTGCGCCCCACTTCTCTGGTCTGGAACATCGAGTAAAACGTTGCCACTTCGTAGATCTGAATCGTCGGCAATTCGAGATACTTCGCGACAGCATTCATCTGCTCTGCGGTAATGAATCCATGATTTTCATGCTGCACCGCATGTAAGGCGCTAATAATAGCTGATCGTTGTTTATCCGCTGGAAAACGGGCTTTCCAGCTTTCGACCTCATCTCTTACATGAGAAGAAAGCTCGTAACTCATCGGTCAACCTCACCAAAAACGATATCTTGCGTACCTATAACGGCAACAACATCAGCGAGCATATGACCTTCGACCATCTCTGACATAGACGACAAGTGCGCAAAGCCTGGCGCACGAATTTTTACGCGATACGGTTTGTTGGCGCCGTCCGAAACGATATAGACACCGAACTCGCCTTTGGGGTGCTC
>JABIQN010000065.1 GCA_018699395.1 Gammaproteobacteria bacterium | reverse complement strand
GAGACGCACAATCATCCAACGGCTATCTCGCCGTTTCCCGGTGCGGCGACTGGCTCGGGCGGTGAGATCAGAGATGAAGGCGCGACGGGCCTCGGCGCGAAGCCAAAAGCCGGTCTTTCGGGGTTCACAGTGTCACACCTTCGAATCCCTGGTTATTCGCAGCCATGGGAGGATAACTTCCCTCACCCGGATCGAATGGCCACGCCGTTGGAGATCATGCTCGATGGACCAATCGGTGGTGCAGCCTTTAATAATGAATTTGGACGGCCGAATCTCGTAGGTTATTTTCGAACCTATGAAAGTCACTTGCCGGGGCTCCCTGATAATGAAATTCGCGGTTATCACAAACCCATAATGATTGCGGGCGGAGTCGGCAATGTACGTGCCGAGCACGCGGTTAAGATCGATGTTCCGGTTGGTGCCAAGGTTGTCATCATTGGTGGACCGGCCATGCTGATAGGGCTTGGCGGCGGCGCCGCGTCATCGCTGGCCAGTGGTAGCTCGAGCGAGGATCTCGATTTTGCATCGGTGCAGCGCGGCAACCCAGAGATTGAGCGTCGTGCTCAGGAGGTCATAGACCGGTGTTGCGCGATGGGTACTGACAGTCCGATTTTGCTGATTCATGATGTCGGTGCCGGTGGACTTTCCAACGCTGTCCCGGAAGCTGTCGATCACAGTAAGCATGGGGCTGATATCGAACTTCGCGATATCGCCAACGCCGAGCCTGGTATGTCGCCAATGGGCATTTGGTGTAACGAGGCGCAAGAGCGTTACGTTTTACTCATTGGTGATGATCGTATCAGTGAGTTTGAAGAACTATGCGATCGCGAGCGCTGCCCAGTCTCAGTTATTGGAACGCTAACCAACGATGGCAAACTTGTTGTAAACGACCGGGACTTTGGAGATTGTGCTGTCGATATGCCGATGCAAATGCTTCTCGGTAATCCGCCAAAGATGGAGCGGAATGTTGAACGGCAGATTATGCCTGACGATGAGCTAAATTTGGAGGGCATTGAACTGAAGGAAGCTGCAATGCGTGTATTGCGCTTTCCAGCCGTCGCAGACAAATCGTTCCTGATACATATCGGCGATCGCACGGTGGGTGGTCTCAGCGCTAGAGATCAGTTGATCGGCCCGTGGCAGGTTCCGGTGAGCGATGTTGCGATCACTTCATCTGGCTTCAACAACAAAACCGGCGAAGCGATGGCAATGGGTGAGCGGACTCCGCTGGCATCTACCAACGCGTCCGCGTCGGGCCGTATGGCAGTCGCCGAATCGATAACCAATATCGCAGCTGCACCGATCGAAAATTTAAGCAAGGTCCGTTTATCTGCGAACTGGATGGCCGCTGCTGGTCACCCAGGGGAGGACGCGAATCTGTTCGATATGGTTAAAGCCGTTGGCGACGAATTGTGTCGCGACATCGGAGTTGCTATTCCTGTTGGAAAAGATTCAATGTCGATGCGAACATGCTGGGAGGATGAGGGCGCCGAATACCAGGTTGTCGCGCCTGTTTCACTGATTGTATCGGCGTTTGCTCCCGTCACTGACATAACGAAACATCTAACACCGCAACTTCGTGAAACTGAGGACTCGAGTTACTTATTGCAATTTGATTTGGGGCAAGGTGCGAATCGGATGGGCGGGTCCTGTCTATTGCAATCTTATCGCCGCAGCGGAGGGCAGACGCCGGATCTGGATGATCCAAAACGGCTGACAGGGTTTTTCGCCGCTGTTCAGGAAATGAACGCGCGTGGGATGTTGCTTGCCTATCACGATAGAAGTGATGGCGGGCTTTTTGCCACTGTCGCAGAGATGATATTTGCAAGCCGAATTGGCGTATCGTTATCACTTAGCGGATCCCGCGTTGATCTGATCCGTCAGTTATTCAATGAAGAGTTGGGGGCTGTAGTTCAGGTTGAGAAGAGCAAGCTGACGCAAGTACAGATGGTATTGAATCGATTCGGCGTTAGCGCTGCTGCTATAGGAAAAGTTGGCGGCGAACCGAAACTTACAGTGAATAGTGATGCATCTGGCGCAGACGAAGTGGTTCTGGACCTCGACCGCGTCACGATGCAGCGTGAATGGTCGGAAATGAGTTACCGAATTCAAGCAATGCGTGACAACCCAACAACTGCGAAAGAAGAGTTTGATCGAATTCTCGACGCCAAGGACCCGGGGCTGAATTCAGCGCTCACATTTGATCCATCGGACGATATTACTCGCATTGTGCGAAGCTCAGCGAGACCACGCGTCGCGATTTTGCGAGAGCAGGGCGTCAACAGTCAATATGAAATGGCTGCTGCGTTTATGCGAGCCGGTTTTTCAGCCGTTGACGTCCATATGAGTGATCTACTTGAGGGGCGCGATACCCTTGACGAATATCAAGGGCTCGTGGCGTGCGGTGGATTTTCATTCGGTGACGTACTTGGAGCAGGCGGCGGTTGGGCTAAGTCGATTCTTTATCACTCTCGAACACGAGACCAGTTTTCCGCATTTTTTGAACGGAACGACTCATTCGCCTTGGGCGTCTGTAATGGCTGCCAAATGATGTCGCATTTGCGAGAATTAATTCCTGGCGCTGAGAATTGGCCACGATTTCTACCTAATAAATCTGAGCAGTTCGAAGCTCGGCTGAGTCTTGTCGAAATTGTCGAAAGCCCTTCGATATTATTGCAGGGCATGGCGGGATCACGGATACCAATCGCAACATCGCATGGTGAGGGCCAGGCGGCGTTCGCCGACGATACAGCACGATATACGTCGTCGTATACGGTTGCTCTTCGGTATATTGACAACTACGGTAATGTTGTCGATTCCTATCCGGCCAATCCAAACGGTTCTGCTGATGGTATCTGCGGTCTGAGTAATGAAGATGGACGAGTGACGATAATGATGCCGCATCCGGAGCGAGTCGCTATGACTCGACAAAACTCATGGCACCCGGATGATTGGGGCGAAGATGGTCCGTGGATGCGGATATTCCGCAATGCGCGTATTGCGATCGGGTAATAGTAAATTTTTTTGCTGTGAATACTCAGCAAGTCACTTAGCTTCATCCCACCCTTCGTGAGCACGCGACGTTTCTCGTATCCGCCTTCTATATCGCCGCGTAACAGCAACAGTCGATCCAGTTCATTATCACCTTTCCGTACAGCCTTAAGTATCCAGTCTTTTATACTTGATTCGATGTGGGTTTACCGCATCCGCACCGAGGCGGCGCTTCTTATCCTCTTCATAATCAGCATAGTTTCCCGCAAACCAGACCACCTCGCTGTTACCTTCAAACGCCAGAATGTGTGTCGCGATGCGATCGAGAAACCAGCGGTCATGCGAGATCACGATGGCCGATCCCGGGAACTCAAGTAGTGCCTCTTCAAGTGCACGCAGTGTTTCAACATCGAGATCATTGGTCGGTTCATCAAGCAATAGTAAATTGCCACCGGCTCGCAGCATTTTTGCCAAATGCACCCGATTGCGCTCACCACCCGACAACAGGCCAATCTTTTTTTGTTGATCCTGGCCGCGGAAATTAAAGCGTCCGACATAAGCACGCGACGAGGTCTCGTAGTTCCCAACATGGATCAGATCGAGTCCGTCTGAGATTTCCTCCCACACAGTATTATCATCATTAAGGCTTTCACGAGATTGATCGACGCTAGCAAGCTCTACAGAGTCGCCGAGTTTCAAACTACCAGCATCCGGTTGCTCCTCGCCGGTGATCATGCGAAACATTGTTGTCTTACCCGCACCGTTGGGTCCAATAACGCCAACAATGCCGCCCGGCGGCAGTTGGAAGCTGAGTCCATCGATCAGCAACTTTTCGCCAAAGCCTTTCTTGAGATTATTGACCTCAAGAACAACATCACCGAGGCGTGGACCTGGTGGAATATATATCTCATTGGTTTCGTTTTGTTTTTGGTATTGAGCCGAAGAAATCTCGTCAAACTGGCGCAAGCGCGCTTTAGATTTGGCCTGTCGGCCTTTCGGATTGCTCCGCACCCATTCCAACTCAGTTGCCATTGCCTTTTGTCGGGCCTTTTCGCCCGCCTCTTCGTTCTTAAGTCGGTCCTGTTTTTGTTCCAACCAAGATGAATAATTGCCTTCCCATGGGATGCCGTGACCACGATCGAGCTCAAGAATCCAGCCTGCGACATTGTCGAGGAAGTAGCGATCGTGAGTAACGGCGATTACAGTGCTTTGGTATTCAGCGAGAAATCGCTCCAACCAAGCAACGGACTCCGCGTCTAGGTGGTTGGTCGGCTCATCGAGTAACAACATGTCTGGTTGTGATAAAAGCAAACGACACAGCGCGACGCGACGGCGCTCTCCACCTGACAGTTTGGTGACATCGGCATTCCAAGGTGGCAGCCGTAGAGCATCAGCAGCGACCTCGAGCTTACGATCAACCTCCCAGCCACCGGTGGCCTCGATCTCATTCTGCAAATCACCCTGTTCTTCGAGTAGAGCAGTCATCTCGTCGTCTTCCATCGGCTCTGCGAACTTTTCGCTGATTTCGTTGAAGCGGTTCAACAGCTCGATTGAGGCACCAAGGCCCTCTTCGACATTGCCGCGCACGTCTTTGCCTGGGTCGAGTTCAGGCTCCTGTGATAGATAGCCGATTTTTATTCCTGGCTGTGGCCGCGCTTCACCATCAAAATCCATATCAAGCCCAGCCATGATGCGCATAAGCGTCGATTTACCGGAGCCGTTCAACCCGAGTACACCGATCTTGGCACCCGGGAAAAATGAAAGGGAAATATCGCGAATGAGATAGCGCTTTGGTGGAACGACCTTCGCCACGCGGTTCATTGTGTAGATGTACTGAGCCATAGTCTGACCATTTATTATAGAGGAGGCATTATCCGGTATGCTGCTACGCATTAAAACAACCATAAGGCACCCATGAGCGACTCTGTGCTTGTTTATAGGGGGGATGAGATCGCAGCCTATGGCTTTGGCGACCCACATCCTTTTGGTACTGACCGTCACGATGTGTTTCATGCTGAGCTCGATAAGGCCGGGCTTGAAGGCTCGATCGACTACGGTCATCCACGCCTAGCCCTCGTAGATGAGCTCACGCTTTTCCACACCGCCGAATACATCGACAAGGTTTCGCGTCTGTCCGTCGCGGGCAAGGGCTGGCTGGATGATGGCGATACGCCGGCGGTTGCAGGAATCTACGACGCCGCATCAGCTGTTGTTGGCGCCGTTCTCTGCGCCGTCGACGAAATCATGCATGGCAATTACAAGCGCGCATTTATACCTATCGCAGGACTTCATCACGCTGCTCGGGATCACGCTGCCGGGTTTTGCGTATTCAATGACTGCGGCATCGCCACCGAGTATCTGCGCAAGGAGTTTGGAATCAAGCGGATTGCGTACGTCGACATCGATGCTCATCACGGCGATGGCATGTTCTACGGATTTGAAGACGATCCACACCTGATTTTTGCGGATATCCATGAAGATGGGCAAAATCTTTATCCCGGCACTGGGGCAGTTGCGGAAACCGGTACGGGTCCTGCGCGTGGCACAAAGCTCAATATTCCGATACCGCCCGGCGCGGACGACTCGCATTTTCATGCAGCGTGGCAGCGTGTTGAGGAATATCTGGAGGAGGCGAAACCGGAATTCATCATTATGCAGTGTGGCGCAGACAGTCTTGAAGGAGATCCAATTACACATCTTTGCTGGACTGAAGAGGCGCATGCAGCGGCTGCAGCGAGCCTGTGTCGGCTGGCTGATAAGTATTGTAATGGGCGGATTATTGGGACAGGAGGTGGAGGCTACAATCGTCGCAACCTTGCTCGCGCGTGGACTCGAGTTGTTCAGTCGTTTGTCGAGACGCATTAGGTAAGATTATCCAGTGCCATCCGCTGCCTATAACAGGTAATATTGCCGTCTTTTCAAGCTCTATCCCACTTGGAGTAATCATGTTCGACTCATCTCAGACTATCGAATCGTTCGACCCCGAAATAGTCAAGGCCCTCAAGCAGGAAAGCCAGCGTCAGGAGCAGCACATCGAACTGATCGCGTCTGAGAATTACGCCAGCCCTTTGGTGATGAAGGCGCAGGGCTCGAAGCTGACGAATAAATATGCGGAGGGTTATCCAGGTAAACGCTATTACGGCGGTTGTGAGTATGTCGATGACGTCGAGTCGCTGGCGATCGCACGGGCCAAGGAATTATTCGGGGCAGACTACGCCAATGTGCAACCGCACTCCGGCTCACAGGCCAATGTAGCTGTCTATCATGCGTTGGTTTCTCCAGGCGATACCGTCTTGGGAATGGATCTTGTGGCTGGTGGTCATCTGACCCATGGGTCGCCCGCAAACTTTTCCGGGAAGCTATTCAATATTGTGTCCTATGGCATTGACGTTGATACCGGGCTGATCAACTACGATGATGTGCAGTCGCTGGCGACTGAGCACCAACCGAAGATGATCATCGCTGGTTTTTCCGCCTATTCACAAGTTGTAGACTGGGCGCGTTTCCGCGAGATTGCCGATAGCGTCGGTGCGTATCTATTTGTCGACATGGCGCATGTAGCTGGCCTGATCGCGACAGGCCATTATCCGAGCCCTATTCCGTATGCCGATGTTTGCACGACGACGACCCACAAAACATTGCGTGGACCGCGAGGTGGATTGATTCTCGCGCGAGCAAATGATGCTCTGACGAAGAAATTCAATTCGCTGGTATTTCCAGGAACTCAGGGGGGGCCGCTGATGCATGTCATTGCGGCTAAGGCTATAGCACTGAAGGAAGCTATGGAGCCCGGATTCAAGGACTATCAGGGAAAAGTTTGCGCGAATGCCAAAGTCATGGCGACTGTATTGACTGAGCGCGGCTATACCATTATCTCCGGCGGCACCGAGAATCACCTTATGCTGGTTAGCCTTATTGAAAAGGGCATTACAGGTAAAGCAGCGGATGCAGCCCTTGGTCGTGCATTCATTACAGTGAATAAGAATTCTGTTCCAAATGATCCACAGTCACCATTTGTTACCAGTGGTTTGCGTCTTGGTACGCCGGCGATTACGACTCGCGGTTTTGGCACAGATGAAACCCGCCAGCTCACCGGCTGGATAGCAGATATACTGGATGATCTCGATAATGAAGAGACCATTGAGCGCGCCCGGAAACAAGTACTTGAGTTATGTGCACGGTTCCCGGTTTACGCTTGATCCTGAAAATAAATGCACTGTCCGTT
>JABIQN010000004.1 GCA_018699395.1 Gammaproteobacteria bacterium | reverse complement strand
ATGCAGTTCGCATTGGGAAAGGTCATTCATACCGTCATACAGCGCTAGCCGATAAAAAACGAGGCTTGGACCGGAAACGACCCAGGCCTTTTTGCGTCTGTGTAATAATCGCGCCCAAGAAACTCTAAATGACTGAACGCAGCCTTGAACAAATCCGTATTACTACCTTCTAACCTGAAGCTTCCCCAAGCTGGAGAGGACTATGCATGGGGTCGCCTCATCGGTGCAAGTGGCTCGCTAGCGGCTGCTGAGCTGTCAGAGATCCTAGCAGTAGCTGGCTGTCGACCATTAGTGCTTCTCGCTGAAAACCCAAGGCACGCAGATCAACTGGAAGCAGGGATACGCTTTTTTTCGGACGGCGCTGTTCCTGTTAAGCACTTTGTCGAATGGGAAACTCTGCCATGGGACAGCTTCTCCCCGCATCAGGACATAATTTCACAACGACTAAGCATGCTATCGATACTGCCGACGATGAAAACCGGCGTCATCCTTGCGACAGTCGGCATTCTGCATCAACGCTTGCCTCCATTGGACTACGTCGTCGCGCGCTCATTGGCTCTCAAACGTGGCCAGCAATTGCCGCGCAAAGACTTTACGAACTCATTGATTGATGCCGGCTATCTGCGTGTGTCGCAGGTATCTGAGCACGGTGAATTCGCGGTAAGGGGCTCTTTAATTGATATTTTCCCCATGGGAACCGATGCGCCAGTTCGAATCGATTTCTTCGACGATGACATTGAGTCACTACGATACTTCTCAGCAGATACTCAGTTATCTGGTGAAAAAGTTGACGTCATACAAATATTGCCGGCCAGAGAAGTGCCGCTGGACAAGGATGCAATTGCCACATTCCGTGATAACTATCGTGAACGCTTCGAGGGTCAGCCTAGAAAGTCCAAGGTTTACCGAGATGTATCCGACGGCATCGCACATGGTGGCATTGAGTATTACCTTCCATTGTTTTTTGATACTACCGCGTCGCTTGCTGACTACCTTCCAGCGAATTCAGTTGTATTATCACCTGACTCGATCGACTCAATTCTTCAACAATTCTGGTCCGAAGTGAGAGAGCGTTATGCGATGGCAAGCCTTGATCAAGAACGACCCGTCCTAAGCATTGAAGAAACATTCATAAACCCTGAAAAGATCGCGTCACGAATCAAGGGTTTCTCTCTCATTCGTTATTCAGCGCAATCGCTCGGCAGCGGCGCAAATAATTTCGACACACGTCTGCCACCAGCCATGAAAATCGAAACACGTTATGAAGATGCGGCGGCGGCGCTTATACAGTTTCTACAATCATTCGACGGGCGCGTGCTTTTCAGTACTGATTCTCCCGGTCGCCGCGAGCAATTGCATGATCTCTTGTCTGGGCGCGGACTGGATCTTGCTCGTGTCGAGGGTTGGCATGAGTTTCGCGAAGGCAGTCATCGAATCGGAGTCACTATAGCCCCAGTCGACAATGGCGTTATCTTGCCGTCCGCAAAGATCGCAATTGTCAGCGAACAGCAATTATTTGGCGAACGAACAAATGCACGACGCCGAAAACGCCGAAATGATCGTGATCCTGAAACCATCATTCGCCAGCTCAATGATCTGGAAGAAGGGTCACCCGTGGTGCATGCCGAATACGGTGTCGGTCGATACCTCGGGCTGCTTACGTTGGAGACAGGCGGCATCAAGGCCGAATTCCTGCATCTGCAATACGCGGACGGAGACAAGCTGTACGTACCAGTTCACGCGTTAGAGCTGATATCCCGCTATACCGGAGCGTCACCCGATAATGCGCCATTGCATCGTCTTGGCAGTGACCAATGGGAAAAGGCGCGCAAACGCGCCATTAAGAAAATTCGTGATGTTGCAGCGGAGCTACTGGACGTCTATGCACGCCGGGCAGCCCGCGTAGGACATCGATTCCGCTGGTCTGAGGGCGACTATCGCTCGTTCGCATCCGCGTTTCCCTTCGAGTTGACGGAAGATCAAGCACAAACAATAAGTGAGGTTCTTGAGGATCTCGCATCCGATAAACCGATGGATCGGGTTGTCTGCGGTGACGTTGGATTTGGAAAAACTGAGGTCGCATTGCGAGCGACATTTGCGGCAGTACATGACGGCAAACAAGTCGCGGTACTGGTACCGACAACGTTGCTTGCGCAACAGCACGGTCAGAGTTTTCGGGACCGATTTACCGATTGGCCTGTTCGAATTGAGGTGCTGTCACGATTCCAGTCCGCAAAAGAAGTGAAGGACATTGTCAAAGGCTTGCAGTCCGGTAACGTCGATATTGTTATCGGAACTCACAGATTGCTGGGACATACAAAGGAATTTCATGATGTAGGTCTTGTCATTATTGACGAGGAGCATCGCTTTGGTGCCCGTCATAAAGAGTCAATCAAGTCCTTGCGGAGCGAAATCGACATACTGACTCTGACTGCAACTCCCATTCCGCGAACCCTAAACATGGCCTTTGGTGGCATTCGCGAAATGTCATTGATCACAACACCACCGGCTGATCGACTGGCCGTCAAAACGTTTGTGTCAGAGTGGAACGACATCGTCATTCGCGAAGCCTGCCTACGTGAAATTAAGCGTGGCGGACAGGTGTACTTCATTCATAACCGCGTTGCAGACATCGAGCGAATCGAAATAGAACTGCAAAAGCTGGTACCTGAAGCTAATATTCGAATCGGGCATGGGCAAATGCGGGAGCGCGATCTAGAGCAAGTCATGCTTGATTTTTATCATCGGCGCTTCAACGTGCTGCTGTGCACCACAATAGTTGAAAGTGGAATCGATGTGCCGACTGCCAACACCATCATCATTAATCGAGCCGATCGTTTCGGTCTCGCCCAGCTGCATCAGTTGCGCGGTCGCGTAGGACGGTCACACCACCGCGCCTATGCTTACCTGGTTGCCCCGCCGAAAGCTGTGATGACTCCCGATGCCGTTAAACGACTCGAGGCGATCGATTCGCTTGAGGATCTTGGCTCCGGATTCACGCTTGCGACGCATGACCTGGAGATCCGAGGAGCTGGAGAACTGCTCGGTGAGACACAAAGTGGGCAGATTCAGGAAATCGGTTTTTCGCTCTATACGGAGCTTCTGGGGCGTGCTGTAGACTCGCTGAAAGCTGGCGAAGAACCTAATTTAGAGGCGCCACTTGATTTGGGTGTCGACATCAACCTACACGTCCCAGCACTGCTCCCGGACGACTATGTTCCCGACGTCCACCTACGACTGATGCTGTACAAGCGTATTTCGGCCGCTGGAAGCACCGAGGATTTACGCGAACTGCAAGTGGAGCTAATTGACCGGTTTGGACTCTTACCAGAAGCGACTAAAAATCTTATTCGAATTGCCGCAGTCAAAAAGTCGGCTCTCGCCCTAGGTGTCGAAAAAATTGATGCTGCGGACAAGGGCGGTTATCTGATTTTCGCTGCTGAGAGCCATATTGATCCTGTCGCCCTCATCCAATTAGTGCAAAATGATAGTAGTCATTATCGATTAAAAGGCTCACATCGCCTGCAGGTCAGCGCGGATCTAAGTGATGTTGAAGAGCGCTTTAAAGTAATCGAGAGTCTTTTGCAATGCCTTGCGATCAAAAGCAGCTAATAGGATGATTCATTGTATGAAAAAACGAACTTCCCTCTTGGTGCTTTCACTGTTGACCAGCGCCGCATTCGGACAGGACCTGCTGTCGCAAGAAGAGCAAGCGTCAGTTCGTCGGTACACCGCGGAAATTATCATTTTTTCCTATGCACAAGATGCGTCAGAAGGCACCGAGGTTTTCATCCCTGATGCGCCTCCACTGAAGGACTTACTCGGTGAGCAGATGCTGACTGATGACGATTCATTGCAATGTATTCCTGAGATTGTCGAGGGCTATGAGCTTGGAGAGCATAAGCTTGAGGGCTATGAGCTTGGAGAGCATAAGCTTGAGGGCTATGAGCTTGGAGAGCATAAGCTTGAGGGCTATGAGCTTGGAGAGCATAAGCTT
>JABIQN010000003.1 GCA_018699395.1 Gammaproteobacteria bacterium | reverse complement strand
GATTATCCTTGCAGGATCACCGGCAGATGCAGATGCCTCGAGCAAAGACAACATCGCCTGGGTCAGAAAGAACGGCCCTTTGACGTTGATATCCATGACCTTATCCCACGCAGCCTCGGGGAAGTCTTCGATCGAAGCGCCCCATGTCGCACCCGCGTTGTTCACGAGAATATCAAGTTGACTCTCGCGTGACTTGATCTCGTCTGTAAGCGTCTGTATTCCCTTCAACGTCGAAATATCCGCAGGAATCGAAATGCATTCTCCCTGCTCCGACAAACGTGCCGCGGTTGTGTCGCACGCGTCCGCTTTACGGGCCGAAATATAGGTCTTCACTCCGTTCACGACATAGCCCTCGGCAATCATTTCGCCGATTCCACGCGAGCCGCCAGTCACCAGGGCGACCTTGCCGCTTACATCAAATAAATCATTCATCGATTGCAAATACCTCGGAAGTGCTTGTGAGCGTCAAATATTGCTCATTATGTGGGCAGTTCCCTATTAGCAGCAAGGGGGCGGATTTTCTCAAAAAAGGGGGTGGGATGCTCCCCATATGAGCCTGCCTATCACTATAGACGGCCAATAGCTCAAGACGGATGGAGCATGAGAGGGTCTGAAAACGCGCTGGATTAAGCTAGCCCGCCTTAGACGGCGCGACATGAGATGCAATGATCTAGCGAAGCGGCACCTCGGTTTGTACGTAATGCTATTGACAATCATTCGCATTCGGGTTTGAATAAAATTATGTATGTATGTATCTGCAATGCTGTCACTGACAAACAGATTCGCAAGGCTGCGCAAGCGGGTGTTGAGGATTTGTGGGACCTACAGCGGGAACTTGGAGTTGCCGTTGGGTGTGGGGCTTGCAAGGAAATGGCTTCGGAGATACTGCGAGAGAATCGGCGACATAAGACGCAATTTGAGCCGGCTCGATACCAACCTGCGAACGGCTGAACCCCTCAGTTATAATTGAATAAATACAAAGCCCCGCAACGCGGGGCTTTTTATTTAGATTTGCGGAATCGTCACAAATTTCATCAGCAGTCATTGAGAGGCCTCGATTGGCCATAATGACTTCAATTGAGTGTCGAGATCATGCAATATATCCCAGTGACGCGGGCTGCAGGCCGCAATGAGAATCGCAATAAGAATTGTTCTCAAAAAACAATTAAATTCATATACTTATGAAATTATGCTGATGTTCAGTAATTGTCGTAACCTTTCCTCTCTCAATTACTTTGGAGCCCATCATGAAAGGTGATGCAACTGTTATCGAGCACCTCAATAAGGTACTCAAGAACGAACTAACCGCCATCAATCAATACTTCCTGCATTCGCGCATGCTGAAGGACTGGGGA
This sequence comes from Gammaproteobacteria bacterium, assembly GCA_018699395.1. Classification (GTDB taxonomy): domain Bacteria; phylum Pseudomonadota; class Gammaproteobacteria; order Steroidobacterales; family Woeseiaceae; genus UBA1847. The sequence continues at coordinate 4,056 of JABIQN010000003.1, read as the reverse complement.
CTAAACAAGCTGGGTGATTACGAGCATGGCGAATCCATCGATGAAATGAAGCATGCTGATCAATTAATTGAGCGGATCTTGTTCTTGGAAGGACTACCAAACTTACAAAAACTCGGGAAACTGAGAATTGGTGAAGACGTGCCTGAGATTTTGCAGTGCGACCTTGATATGGAGCTGGATGCGATTCCTGATTTACGTGCTGGTATCACTTATTGCGAAGCACATAAGGACTACGTAACACGAGATTTGTTTGATTCGATCCTAGTTTCAGAGGAAGAGCATGTGGATTGGCTGGAGACGCAGATCGGCTTAATCGAAAAGGTTGGGGTTCAGAATTACCAGCAATCTCAGACTTGAGGCCTTCTCGGGTTCACAAAAACGCCTGATCTAGTTTTATCAACTAAACCAGGCGCTTACGTCACGTAATGTGGCGTCCCCAAGGGGATTCGAACCCCTGTTGCCGCCGTGAAAGGGCAGTGTCCTAGGCCTCTAGACGATGGGGACGCAGTTTTTCAAAACAGTAGAAACTATGGTGGAGCTAGGCGGGATCGAACCGCCGACCTCTTGCATGCCATGCAAGCGCTCTCCCAGCTGAGCTATAGCCCCACTGAGCGCCGCACTTTACGGGCATCAGTACAGGGTGTCAAGAAGTACTTTCTTCCCTGTTATTCCCTTCCTAATCAATAGCTTGCAGGGCTCTAGCCTTGATGAATTCTATCGCAGAATCAAGCCGGGCAATGGTCTTGTCCTGCCCCACTAGCATCAACGTAACATCTAGCGGTGGCGAAACAGACCCACCGGTCACGGCCACCCTGATCGGCTGGCCGAGCTTACCCATATTGATCTCGAAAGATGCCGCCATTTCTTCAATGGTCTTAGCAATGGCATCCTGCGTCCAGGCTGGCAACGCAGCGAAGGCATCCCGAACTGCTTTGAGCGGCCCCAGAATCACCGGCCTTAGATTCTTTTTCGCAGCTTTCACATCGATTTCGTCGAAATCCTCATAACAATATCGAGCACTCTGGGCCATTTGGCGCAAGGTTTCAGCGCGTTCCCTGAAACCATCAGCCACATCTCGTGGCGCCGGGCCATTCGATGGATCAAGACCTGCCTCCTCAAGAAACGGCACCAGGGCCTGGCCCAAGCGCTCTGCAGACGCATTGATGATGTGCTGCTGATTAATCCATAGCAGTTTCTCAGGATTGAATGACGATGCCGAATGATTGACGCCCTCAATATCGAAATGCTCGATCATTTCATCGATTGAGAATATTTCCTGATCACCGTACGACCAACCCAGTCGAACCATGTAGTTGAGCATCGCTTCCGGTAAGTACCCTTGCTCACGATAGTCGCGAATATCCACCGCACCATGGCGCTTTGAAAGCTTGGCGCCGTCTGGGCCCAGGATCATCGGCAAATGGGCGTAGATCGGCGGCTCGGCGCCCAATGCGGTCAGCATGTTCATCTGGCGCGGCGCATTGTTAAGATGGTCGTCGCCCCGAATCACATGAGTGACCTTCATATCAAAGTCATCGATGATGACTGTAAAGTTATAAGTAGGGCTACCGTCTGATCTGGCAATGATCAGATCATCCAGCTCAGAGTTCTGAAAGACGACCGTGCCACGCACTTGATCTTCAATAGTGACAACGCCATCCAGCGGATTACGAAAGCGAACCACCGGCTGCACACCCTCCTCCACATCGGACCGATCACGACACTTACCATCGTAGCGGGTCTTTTCGCCTCGGGCCATCTGGCCCGCCCTTAGCTCGTCGACGCGCTCTTTGGAGCAAAAACAATGATAGGCCTTACCCTCCTCTAACCACTCAGCGATGACCTCCTCGTATCGATCAAATCGCTCCGTCTGAAATATTGGTCCTTCGTCCGCCTGCAACCCCAGCCACAGCATACCGTCAAGAATCGCCTCGACATTCTCCTCGGTGGAGCGCTCCCGGTCGGTGTCCTCAATGCGCAGTATGAAGGTGCCCTGATGATGGCGAGCGTAGAGCCAGCAGAAAAATGCTGTTCGAACGCTCCCCAAATGAAGGACCCCAGTGGGGCTGGGAGCAAATCGAGTTCTAACGGTCATCTAAGCACTCTTTAGGTGGTTGAAATAGCGCGGCATTTTAGCAGAAATACCTCGAACTAAAGGCAAAGACTTAAGCGAGTTAGCGTGCCAGGCTCTGGAACCTCAATATCCGTGAGACGAAGAGCCGACAGATAGTCGGCGATCGTTCCGATTACGCTAACGGCCGCAAATCTAATAATCAAAGACTTTCTAGGGAGGTCTGATTTCATCTCCTTCATAGCTCGAGATTTGAAGGCACTTGGTCAATTTTAGCGTCTTGCACTATTTCAGTTTTCTCAGGAGCATTTTGTCCTTGAGTGCCAATTTGCACACCCGCACATGACTTAAATATGTCCTATGCCTCCATAATCGCCAGCACTTCAGCGGTTTTTGCTCGCATCAGCGCAGCATCGCCGCGGCTTTCGACGTTCAATCTAACCACAGGCTCTGTATTCGAGACTCTAATATTGAAGCGCCATTCCGAAAACTCAAACCCGTATCCGTCAATATCGTCTACGCTGATCGCACTGGGGGAAAAATGATCATATAGGGCCTTAATAGTCACGTTGGCGTCAGCTACCTGGCGATTGATCTCCCCGCTCGCCGGATACATCGCCATTCGCTCACCAACCAGTTCGGAAAATGACTTACCGCTTACTGATATCAGCTCGGCTACGAGCAACCAGGGGATCATTCCACTGTCAGAATAAGAAAAATCACGGAAGTAGTGGTGTGCACTCATTTCGCCGCCGTATGCTGCGTCTACCTCTCGCATCTTCTCCTTAATGAAAGAGTGGCCGGACTTGCTTTGCACGGCCTCGCCGCCCATAGCCTCAATAATATCCAGCGTATTCCAAATCATTCGCGGATCGTAAACGATCTTCGATCCCGGGATCTTCGCGAGAAACGCTTCGGCAAGCAATCCGACGATGTAGTATCCCTCGTTAAACGTCCCGTTCTCATCAAAGAGAAAACAACGATCGAAATCGCCGTCCCAGGCAATTCCCATATCGGCACCATGCTCGACGACGGCACGTGAAGTCACGGCCTGATTTTCTTCCAACATAGGGTTTGGAATACCATTGGGGAAGGTGCCATCAGGTTCGTTGTGTACCTTCACCAGCTCAAACGGCAAACTGCCTTCCAGCCCATCAGACGCGATACCGCCACAACCGTTTCCTGCGTTCACTACGAGCTTAAGCGGCTTTAGTTTGCGGAGACTCACATAGCCAAGCATGTGTTCGATGTAATCATCGAAAACTTCGATTTTGGTTCGCTTGCCACCGTCTGCTTGGCGCCGGTCACCTGCTTCGGCCAACGCTCTAATGTCTTTGAGGCCGGTGTCCGCGCTAATGGGCCGTGCATTCTCGCGGACCAACTTTAAGCCATTGTAATCAGCAGGGTTGTGGCTCGCAGTAACCATGATGCCGCCATCCGCATTCAAGTGGCTCGTCGCGAAATACACCATCTCAGTCCCGCATAGGCCGATATCTAAAACCTCGACACCTGCATCGATAAGACCTTTGATCACTGCATCCGCAAACTCTTCACTGGTGAGCCTCATGTCGCGACCAATGACGACCGTGTTGGCACTTAAGAAAGCACCCAGTGCATTGCCAATTCGATAGCAGATGTCAGAATTGATTTGATCGGGGATTCGCCCACGTATGTCATAGGCTTTGAAACTTTCAATTCGAAGTTTCATATGATGATTCCCGCACGACCATAGCTGTCTTCGATCTGAACGGCACCGGGTAAGGGGGTATTGATAAATCTCATGCTGCAGAATTGTACACGGACTGAACGACCCTTACGCATCGGTAGTCTTGTTATGCTCTGCCAACTCACACGGATCCGCTTGTGTCCAATTACGAAAAGTTACGAATTGACCTTCCGCGACCGATTCCATAATAGGCAAATCCTGCAGCATGTAGTGTCGATGGGTCGTAAAGATTCCGGCCATCGAAAATTACCGGCTCGCT
>JABIQN010000064.1 GCA_018699395.1 Gammaproteobacteria bacterium | reverse complement strand
TTCGACACCAAATTGCGCCAGATAGCGACTCGGAAGTCCGCCCGCCTCGTCTTCGCCGATCAATTGTCCGTAGAGGGAAATCGGAATACCGGCCAACATATTGGTCCAGCGAGCATCGATTCCTGCCATCTGGTTACCGGGTTCATTTTCCCTCGTTGTACCGGCATCGCCGATATTGTCTTTACCAAGCAACAGATCCGTAAACGTGTCGAGGCTGCAAGATCGACCATCGCCACACCATTGCGCTGTTCTGGATATGCCAATCTCTAGTGAATCCAGCGGTCGAAAATTGATCCGCATGCCGAAGAACTGAGCGTTTGGAATCGCACGGTCTTCTTCGAGTTGTCCGAACATCACGCTCATATCCCAGGGGCCTATCCAGCTCAGCCATTTATTCTGGAAGGCGTGCGTCCGGTTTCTGCTAAGCGTGAGTGCTGGAATCGGCCGCGCGTTATTCGACAAGATCAGGCTGCCATCCCAGCCCGGACCCCACCAACGGTCCATTGTGCTGGCCGCAAACGACCAATTGCCAAAGTCGACACCGATCTGGCTGCCGTCAGCACGAAAACCTTCCCCATCAGACGGCTTCTGGGTAGCGCTAACATTGAGATCGATGCTCACGTACTTATGGAACCATGACGCGTTACCATGAATTTCGCCTTTCTCACGCGGCGCATTAGAGAATCCCCGAATATTTATCGGGTCTTTGGCGAAAGACAGACCGCCGCCATAGGAGAATTCGCCACGGCGCGTTTCTCGCAAGGCTCGTGCGAAAATTCGATTAAATGTCGGTAATACCTTGTTCGGTAGAACGATATTATTGGCTTTGATCTTCTCGAAATCCGCCAGCAGCGCATCCCACGCGATCGGCCAGGTTGTCACTGGACCACTGATCGCGCCGTAGTCAACTAATACCTGAATATCGTGGCGCAGCGCCACGTCGCCCGGTTGGGCTTGCGGCGCTGCCCATACTGTTGATGATGCGATAGCCGCAAGCACAATCCAGATGATGTGTGAGATTTTATGCGCGTTGATATCCGTCACTCCAGGCCGAATCAATGTTAGCAGCTAAGGCATAGACGTGTTTCTACGACAAGCGGGCCTGCGCCAGTTTCTTGCCAAGCTCCACGCCCCACTGGTCGAACGAGTCTATGCCCCAGATAATACCTTCCACGAAGACTTTGTGCTCATAAAGGGCAATTAGCTGACCAAGAACCTCCGGAGTCAGTTCATCAAAATGAATCATATTGCTCGGGCGATTGCCGTCGTGAATGCAATGTGGCTCCAGATCGTCATCCGTCGTTCCGTACATCAGAGCTTCGGCCTGTGCTCGGCAGTGCGCGGTGGCCAGATCAGAGCTTGCAGGCAAGATGAAATCGACCGGCACAAATCGAGTGCCCTGATGCAATAACTGCATGAACGAATGCTGAGCATTGTTGCCCGCCTCGCCCCAGATGATCATACCTGTATCGCAGCGCACTGGTTTGCCGTCCATTCGCACGCTCTTACCGCTCGATTCCATCTGCAGCTGCTGCAAATACGCCGGAAAGCGCTCTAATCGATGCGTGTACGGCAGAATCGCTTGGTTCCCCGCGCCAAAAAAATTGTTATACCAGATACCGATCAGCGCCAGCAGCACGGGCATATTCTCACCCATCGCTGCATTGCAAAAATGCTGGTCCATTCTGCGGCCACCCGACTGTACGGCTTTAAAAACATCCATACCAACGATTAATGCCAGCGACAGCCCAGCCGCCGACCACAGCGAATAGCGCCCGCCAATCCAATCCCAAAAGCCAAATCGAAAATCGGTACGTATGCCAAAATCATCCATCGCTTCATGATTCGTTGACGCCGCCACGAAATGGTATTGCACAGCAACCTCATCCAAGCAATCGGCCACCCAAGCTCGAGCGGTTGCTGCGTTCGTCATCGTCTCTTGTGTCGTGAACGTTTTAGAGCAAATCACGAACATGGTTGATTCAGCGTCGAGTTCCTTCGTCAGATCTTCGAGTTGCGTTCCATCAACATTCGACACACTGTGAAAACGCATCCCCTCTTTCCAGTACGTACGTAACGCCTTGCTAACCATTACTGGCCCAAGGTCCGATCCACCGATACCAATGTTAACGATGTCCGTCAGCTTCTTACCGGTGCTGCCCTTAATCACGCCGCTGTGAACGTCGTCCACAAACGCCTCCATCTTCGTCAGTACTTTCCAGACTTCTGTAATGCCCGGTGTATTGTGAGCGACGGAGTCTGCGATTTTGGCTCGTAGTGCAACGTGCAGGACCGAGCGATCCTCAGTCTTATTTATCTTTTCGCCTGCAAACATGGCCTCTATAGCCGCTGGCACGTCGGCTTGCCTGGCCAATTGCGCGAGCATCTTGTTTGTTGAGGTTGTGAGATGATTCTTGGAGTAGTCGAGCGTTAAATCGCCCGCTTCCAGCGAGAATTTCTCTTCGCGTTTCTTCGATTTCGAGAACAGGTCGCACAGGCGGGACTCACGCATATCATTCCGATAATGCTCTCCCAGCCTTTTCCAGGCCGGCAGGTCAGTTGGATATCGTGCGGAGAGTTTTCTTGCGGTGTAGGTGTTAGTCACTGTTATGCGCTTTCTTCGAATTCGCCCTTGCAGAGCTCAAGATACCACTCGCCAGAGTTCTTCACACCGATTTTATGTCGAAGAAAATTTTGCAACTCATTACGAATTCAGGGCTCTGGATATCATACCCAGAGCCCTGCTTCACAGTAGTGGTTCGCATTATTACATGAGGCGTGGCATATACCAGAGCGCCAGCAAGCCGGTAGTGCTCATCGTGATCGTATACGGCAGCGCCATGATGACCATTCTGCCGTAGGACAAACGAATCAACGGAGCGATTGCCGACGTTAGCAGGAACAGAAACGCCGCCTGGCCGTTCGGTGTTGCGACGGACGGGATGTTCGTGCCGGTATTGATCGCAACAGCCAATGATTCAAAATGCTCACGGGACATCGCGCCGTTGCTGTTGAGGTACATTTCTTCGACTTCGCCTATATATACCGTCGCAACGAATACGTTGTCACTGATCATCGACAGTACACCATTAGCAATAAAGAAAAGCGCCTCTTGCATCTTGCCGTCGTATGTCATGACCCATTGAATGATCGGTGTAAACAAATGTTGCTGCTCGATGACTGCGACAATCGCGAAAAAAACGACGAGCAACGCAGTAAACGGTAGCGCCTCTTCAAACGCATGACCGATACGATGTTCCTCGGTAATGCCATTGAACGCAGTTGCGAGAATGATCACCATCAAACCAACTAAGCCAGGAGCGGCTAACCCGAAACCCAGCGCAATGATCAGCAAGAGCGCGACAACTATTTGAACGACGATAATCGTCATGTCGGACTTCGTACGCTTCTCTGCTGCGTCCGCTTCAAATTCTTCAAGTACTTCTCGCACCTTCGGCGAAAGCTGCGCGCCATAACCGAAACTCTTAGTGACCTCAAGCATCGCGCACGTCATCAATCCAACAATCAAAACAGGCATTGAGATATGCGCCATCTTAAGGAAGAACGTCACAAAGCTCCATTCCATCACTTCCGCTATCAGAAGATTCTGCGGCTCACCGACCATTGTGGAAACACCACCCAGCGCCGTACCGACAGCGCCATGCATCAGGAGATTGCGGAGAAACGCGCGAAAACCTTCCAGATCGCTACGATGCAATTCATGAACTTCATCGTCCGTGCCATGATTGTGGTCGTGATCAAATCTCTTGCCCGACGCGACCTTGTGGTAGACACCGTAAAACCCGACCGCGACGGTGATAATGACGGCGGTGACCGTTAGCGCATCGAGAAACGCAGACAAGAACGCAGCCGAAAATGAAAACATCAGCGATAACAATATTTTCGAGCGAACACCCAACAAGATCTTAGTGAAAACGTACAGCAACATTTCCCGCAGAAAATAAATACCGGCCACCATGAACATCAACAACATAATGACTTCGAAGTTCTTCTCCGCCTCGTGTACAACGAGCTCAGGAGTTGCGAGACCCAGCAAGATTGCCTGTATAGCTAAGAGACCACCGGGTTGCAATGGGTAACACTTCAGTGCCATCGCCAGAGTGAATATAAATTCCACAACCAGTGCCCAGCCAGCAACGTGCGGATCTATCACCACGATAAAGGGGTTAATTACTAAAAATCCGAGAATCGTGACTTTGTACCAGTCCGGCGAATTTCCTAGGAAGTTTGAGCGCAGTGCTGCTGCCATTGTTCTGGCCATAGAGTTCTTATCCTTTTTTTGGCGCCCCTCCCGGAGCTAACCGCTAATACTATTCAATATCCCAGACGCATGCACCAGATTTGCGAATTTTTTCGAGTATCGCATCATGGGCGGTTATCTCTTCTTTGTTTGCCTTGATAACCGATAGGTCACTTGCAGTACTTCGACCCTGCTTGGCGGGAACGACGCCAGGTCGCGATTCCGCTTCCTCCGCAAGAGTGCGACTCAGAGTCACTCCTGCTTCATCAGAGTCTGCGTGGTGGCCAAGTACATCATCGTCCAGCAGCATCATCGTTTGTCCGCCGGTCATGGCCAGGTAAACATTCGCGAGCAACTCGGAGTCAATTAACGCTCCATGAACGTCACGCCTCGTCGCGTCCACTTCATAGCGCTTGCAAAGCGCGTCCAGGCTGTTGCGTTGTCCTGGGTGCATCTTGCGCGCGAGCGGTAAGGTATCTAGAACCGTCGCATGATCATCAATCTTCGGCTTCTTGTGCTTCATAAGCCTCAGCTCATGATTCAAGAAACCGACATCGAAGGTCGCATTGTGAATGATGAGTTGAGCGTCTTTAATAAATTCCAGAAAACCATCGGCAATCTCGGAAAACCGCGGTTCGGTTTCAAGATCTGCCCTGCTGATACCGTGGACCGCTTCGGCGCCCGCATCAATATCTCGGTCGGGATTGAGGAAGCAGTGAAAATCGCGCCCGGTTAAACGTCGATTAACAAGCTCTAGGCAACCGATCTCGATGATGCGGTGGCCCTGGGCCGTCGAGAGGCCAGTGGTTTCTGTGTCGAGTACAACCTGCCTCATAATTCGTCTATGCCTTTGTTCGCCAGCTCGTCAGCCATTTCGTTGCCGGGGTTACCAGCATGGCCCTTAACCCAGCGCCAATCGATCTTGTGGCGACCTACTGCTTCGTCGAGTCCCTGCCAAAGATCTTGGTTTTTCACGGGTTTTCTCGCCGCCGTTTTCCAACCGCGTTTCTTCCAGTTCGGCATCCATTCGTTAATGCCGTCCATGACGTACTTCGAATCGGTGTACAGAACTACGCTACTGTCGTCTTTCAGCACATTCAAGGCCTTGATCGCAGCGGTTAATTCCATACGATTGTTCGTAGTATCGGCTTCACCACCGTGCATCATCTTTTCATGCTTGCCACTGATGAGTAGTACACCCCAACCACCCGGGCCGGGATTTCCCCTGCAGGCGCCGTCGGTATAAATCTCAATTACTTGGGTCAATTTTACTTCTCTCGAAACGGATTCGGGAGACTCGTGTCTGTGATTCGGCTAGGCCGGCAATGACCTGTGGTTGGCGGTGCCACAGCGGCCGCACGCGCGTCAATGTGCTGACCCGTTTCTGCACCGAAAGCATATAACAAGCCGCAAGTTCCGGCCACCATGCCTGACCTCGCAGTTCCCACTCACTCTTTCCGCGTACTTTATTGCCCAGCAGCGGCCAGCGGAAGAAATACCGCGTCGCGCCCTCGATACGCATATCCAATAACTGCAGCCAGTCTTTCATGCGTCGCTCCGAAATTAGATGGTCCGCACCCGGAGGAATACCAGCACCCGGAATCAATCGGCGCAACCCCCAGAGACCACCGGGCCTGAAGCCAAGAATGATCACTCGTCCATCACGGCGCAATACGCGGTTCACTTCGCGAAGAATCGCATGCGGCCGGTCGCTGTAGTCGAGACTGTGCGGCAGGAGAACAGCATCAATTGAGTCGCTATCGATGGGTAGTTGGTGTAGATGGCCGATCGCGCAGGGCTTACTGGCATGATCCTGAATAACGCGGGGCTCAGATATGACCGAGCAGCGCTGCGTCCGCGTAAAGCGCATGAATGTACGACTATCGCCCCAGAGGCCAAGTTGCAGGCATTGCTCGCCAAAAACGCCGTCTAGGGCTTCTTCGACAACTCGGCGTTCTTGCTGCAAGAGCGCCGCTCCGAGTGGAGTCTTCAGCCAATCTTGCGTTATTTGTGATCGATCTACTTGCACAACTGTTCTGCCTCAGTAGGATGGCCCGATGCTTAACTTAATGTCCTCACTATTCAGGCGATTATCGCAGAAATTGGCTGCCTGTGGCGCCCTCGGTGTCACCTTTTTATTGCTCGGCTGTCAAACCGCTCTCGTGACGACCGCGAATTCCACGGGCGCCCCAGACGAAATTATCCAGCCCATTTTAATATTGGCCTCACCGGTTTCTGATGTCGTGATGGAATCCAGTCCGGTCGGCCCGGGCGACGCGCTCGCCAAATTGCGCCGTGGCTTTAAGCTTGAGTATGCCGATAACCACCGTACGGAAGCTGAGAAAAAGTGGTTTGTCAGACACCCGGATTACATGACGCGTGTCCTCACTCGCGCACAACGCTATTTGCCGTACATCGTCGCTGAACTCGAGCGTCGCGATATGCCGCTCGAACTTGCACTGCTACCCATCGTCGAAAGCGCCTACGACCCGTTTGCTTATTCCCACGGTCGTGCCGCAGGTCTCTGGCAAATGATTCCAGGCACAGCGAAACGATTCGGTATAAAACAAAACTGGTGGTACGACGGTCGTCGCGACGTTATCGACTCAACACGGGCCGCACTCGACTACCTTGAGTACCTATACAAATTTAATAATGGCGACTGGTTGAATGCGATTGCGTCGTACAATTCCGGCGAAGGCAATGTACGCCGCGCCATTCGCCGCAACAACAGTGCGAATAAACCGATCGACTTCTGGAGTCTGAAATTACCTAAAGAAACAAGCATGTACGTGCCGAAGCTACTGGCACTGGTCGAAATCGTCGCTGATCCTGCGAAGTACAATCTAACTTTACCGGTCGTCGTTGACGTACCGCAGTTCAAGGTCGCCAATATAGGCGGCCAACTCGACCTTGCCCTCGCTGCCGAACTCGCCGGCGTTGATGTCGACACTGTCTATCAATACAACCCAGGCTATAACCGTTGGTCGACTGATCCTTCCGGGCCACACAACTTAGTCATGCCAATCGATGTGGCCGACGAGTTCATTGCTGCGCTCAACGAAGTATCTCAGTCCGAGCGCGTCCGTTGGCAGCGCCATAAGGTCAAAACCGGCGAAGCGATTTCTCAGATCGCAGAGAAATACAACACAACCGTCTCAAGAATCCGCTCCGCCAATAATCTCAAAGACAATACAATTCGTGCCGGCCATCACTTGACGATTCCAGTCGCCACCAAACCGCTTAGCTACTACAGCAAGAGCGCTGATGCACGACTGGCCAAAACACAAAATCGAACACGATCTGGCAACAAGCTTGAACACATCGTAAAAAGCGGTGAGTCTTTCTGGACGATTGGCCAACGATACAAGGTCACAACCCGACAATTATCCGCCTGGAATGGCATGGCACCTCGGGACATATTGTCGGTCGGCAAGAAACTTGTTGTCTGGACGCATGAGTCAATGGCACCACGAACGTCACCTACTCAGGCGCTGGGCAATATGACTCGTAAACTTCACTATACGGTTCGAAATGGCGACTCGCTGTATTTAATCGCCCGCAAATTCAGAGTGGGCATCAATCAAATCGCTCAGTGGAATAAGATAGATAAAAACCAACTACTGCAGCCGGGCCAGAAGCTGACCATGTATGTAGATGTAACAGCTCAGTCCAGTTAAATTACTTTCGTAAGACTCTCAGCCAAATGTGGTTTCTCTGGTTGGTCCTACTTCAGGTAGAATGGCTACCTCAATTTTTCACGAGATTAAAAATATGGGCTTTATGGCCGGGAAGAAGGCACTGATTGTTGGTGTTGCTAGTGAGCGTTCTATAGCTGCAGGTATTGCAGAGGCATTTGCTCGTGAGGGTTGCGAGATTGCGTTTACGTATCAGAATGAGAAGCTTCTGAGTCGGGTTGAGAAGCTCTCCGCCCGATTGGGTCAGAATACCGATCTGCTATTTCCTTGTGATGTTACGTCGGATGATGAAATCGACGCGGTGTTTGAAGGTCTCTGTAAATCTTGGGATGGCATAGATATTATCGTGCACTCGGTTGGATTTGCGCCCCGTGAGCAGCTTGCTGGTGGCTTTGTTGAATCGATTACTCGCGAGGGCTTTGCCATCTCGCATGACATCTCAGCTTATAGCCTAGCTGCACTGGCCAAGGCTGGTTTGCCGATGATGGAAGGTCGAAATGGATCGATATTAACGTTGACTTACAACGCTGCGTTGCAGGTTGTGCCGAATTACAATGTGATGGGGCTTGCCAAGGCGAGTCTCGAGTCCTGTGTGCGCTTCCTTGCCGCCGATCTCGGCCCTAAAGGCATACGAGTCAATGCCATCTCAGCCGGCGCTGTGAAAACACTGGCGGCGGCTGGCATCAGTGGATTCAAGAAGATGCTGAATTACGCGGAGAAGGCCTCCCCATTACGCCGCACGGTCACGATCGAAGAAATTGGCAATACCGCTGCGTTCCTCTGCTCAGACTTGGCGAGTGGCGTCACCGGTGAAACAACCTTCGTCGACGCCGGCGCCAACATCATGGGCATGGTCTTCGACGAAGAATAGAAAGTCCTAATCTGCTCGCGGCTTTAGGACCGGCCCTACAATGCGACCTTAGTCTCCTCACCCTCAAGCCGCGCAACAATCGTCGCACAACAGCAGTCACCCCAAACGTTAATACTGGTGCGGCACATGTCGAGGATCCGATCGAATACCATCAAGACACCGATCGCTTCCAGCGGAATACCGATGGCGGCCAGAATAATAGCGATCGCGACCAGAGAAGCGGACGGAACACCCGCAACACCGATTGATGTCATCAGTGCGATCGCAACGATGGTGAATTGCACGCCGAACGTCAGATCAAGCCCATAGGCCTGAGCGAGGAACAAAGCAGCCGCACATTCATATAGCGCGGTGCCGTTCATGTTGACTGTCGCACCCAGCGGCAAAACGAAACTCGATACTTTGTTCGACACGCCAATATTGTCTTCCACGCTTTCCATCGTGATTGGCAGAGTCGCTGACGACGATGCTGTCGAGAATGCAGTCAGTATCGCTTGAGATACGCCCATAAGAGTCTTGAGTGGATTTACCCGACCGACGAATCGTAGTAATAACATGAGTGTCCCAAACGCATGCAAGCCCAGAGCCAGTAAGACTGCGAGTGCGAACATAGCCAATGGTCCAGTCGCCTTCAGGCCCGCATCCGCGATAACTGCACCAACGAGTCCGAATACGCCGATCGGAGCAAACTTCATGATGAACTCGGTCATCTTCATCATGACGTGAAAAATGCCATTCCAGAACCTGAATAATGGCTCCGCGAAATCATGCGACAGGTGTGTCATAAAATAGCCGAACAAGATCGCAAAGAAGATCAGACCGAGCATCTGGCCTTCAGCAGCTGCCTTAATAATATTGGTTGGAATCATACGGACGAAGATTTCGGCAACGTCGCTTGCACCCTTGTTACCTACTTTCGCGACGACCTCATCAACAGAAGCCGTTAGTGATAGTGCGTCTTTCGCTGGCTGCCCGTCGATGTAGCCGGGGCCAATCATATTGATTACAAACAAGCCAATCAGGATCGCCGCCAGCGTAGTGGTAGCGTAGAATAGCAATGTCTTGCCACCCAGTGCTCCGAGGTTTCCACCCGAACCGATACCGGCAACACCCACAATGATTGAAGAGGTGATCAAAGGAACTATGATCATCTTCAGCGCATTCAAAAATAGCGTACCGATGTAATCAAACATCGCAATAAACTCAATACCAAACACGCCTGGCTGATTGCCCGTCGCTTCTTTGATACTGAACATCCAGAGTCCCGCGATAAAAGCAAAGACAATCGCGATCAGAATCTGCCAATGCAGAGCGAGCTTACGAATATTTCCCCCGAACGGCGCTTCTACCGTGATGGTGTTTTTATGCGGGCTAGCTTACTGGAACAAGTCTTGTGCGGCTAGCGCATCCTCATTGACGATCACCTCGGCTTTCTCGCGCAGCACCTGAACGAAGGCGATGAAATCACCAACACCGGTCTGGTCTACAAGTTCGAGCCTGCCTCTATCGCGATCCACCAACGGAATTGATTCTGGGCGGCCCGGGATCACCGCATCAAGACTGTAGACCGTGTAGCCGCCAGCGTCGTTTCGAGTACTACCAAGCGTTGGATTGTCGTCCGTCGGTTTCACTGCCGTGAAAATTACCGCAGAAAGAAACTGATCAGCATCCTCAGCACTGCGAGTCATCGTTGAAGGTGCTTGTGCTATTGCGCCAGCGGATGCGGCTGTAGCTGCGAATTCTTCGCCTGCTCGTATCGCGTCCAAGACTCTTTTCGCGCTTGCGGCCATCAAGGACTCAGACTGTTCGAGCCTCAACAACTCAGCGATCTGATCGCGCACGTTCTCTAACACATCGCGACTCGCTTGCTTATACTTCGACACGGAAAAGATGATTGTGCGATCAATGTCGAGCTCTATGACATCAGATAACTGCGCGCCACCGGATTGAGCCTGGCCACCCAAGAGCCTCGGGTCAAAAATCGCATCAAATGCCAACTGATTACCGCCGAATGGCTCCGCGCTATCGCGTTTGAATTCAGTCACTTTATGCACTTCGCCACCCAGCACGTCGGCCAGTTGCTGAATGTCAGTCGCGTCAAACAACGCATCCGTCATATTTCTCTTCAGCTCGAGGTATAAGCCCTCACCCTGCTCTTCTTGTAATTCACTCAACAATGAGGCTCGTACCTGCTCGTATGGTAACGGTCCGGACTCCAGAATCTCGTCGAGACGTGCAACATGAAAGCCGAAATCACCTTTAATCGGGCCCTGAATTTCGCCCGTCTGCATAGAGAACACGGCAGCGCCCAGTGCTTCGGGTAGTTGCAACAGCGTTAACGCACCGAGGTCGCCACCGTTAACCGACGTCGCGCTATCTTTAGAATACTGCACAGCAAGCGAAGCAAATGACTCTCCGGAGCGAATGCGTGTCAGCACTTCGTTAGCGACAGTCTCGGCAGCCGACTCGTCGTCACCAAACAGTATAAGAATATGGCGCGCACGTCGCTGCTCATCCTGCAGGAAACGATCCTTGTTAATCTCGTAATAATCCACCAGCTGTTCTTCTGTCACATTAACATCGGCTGCGACAGCATCACGATGGATCTCTACATATTCGACATCTACAGTTTCCGGCAGGAAATACGCTGTGGTGTTCTCGTCATAAGCGGCAACGATCATTTCCTCAGTGACGTTGATCTCACTGGCGACAGATTCTGGTGTGATCGTAGCTGTTGTAATAACGCGACTCTCAAACGCGAGATTCAAATAACGGCGATACGCTGATGGTGAAACGACAGACGATCCGCGGATAGCACGCTGTAATTGCAACCGTCGTAAATTAACCTTTTGTGAGGCTTCGAATCTGGCTGGCGTCATTGCAGCCCCTTCTAAGTACAGCATGTACGTCGCCTGATCGAAGCGACCATCGACGTGAAACTCGGGGAATTGATGCACAATCTCGGTCAGCTGCTCATCGGTGATTTTGAATCCCGCTTCTTCGAGGTAATTATCGATAACTTGTTGCTGTACCAATTGTTCAAGAATATTACTTCGCAGCTGTAAACGGTACTCAGGAGGTAGCGCCGCGAATCGTGGATTCGCTTGCAGCTGCTCGCGGTAAGCTGCTTCGAACTGATTGACGCCGATATCAACGCCATCGATTCTTGCAGCATAACTAGAGCCTACTGTCGTGAAGCCGGCACCACCAACGAATACGAATGATAGGGCGATGGCGCCAAGAATGATCAGAGCAACCTTACCGGTTAAGTTATCGCGAATATTTTGCAGCATAGTCAATGTTTCTTATTTAAAGGCTTGGAATTCTAAAAAAAATCCCAGGCCCCGCTAGAGGGACCCGGGATCTTCGAGTGGCGGAGCGGACGGGACTCGAACCCGCGACCCCCGGCGTGACAGGCCGGTATTCTAACCAACTGAACTACCGCTCCAAATTTTGGTGGGTGCTGAGGGGATTGAACCCCCGACCCTCGCCTTGTAAGGGCGATG
>JABIQN010000063.1 GCA_018699395.1 Gammaproteobacteria bacterium | reverse complement strand
GAGCAACGTAAAGGCTGCAGAGCTCGCAGCAAATTCTGCGGGCACACTTTATTCGACGGCGGGCATTCACCCCCACTACGCGTCTGATTACAGCGACGATAGTGACGCATTAATACGCTCCTTGGTTAAGAGCGACGCGGTAGTTGCAATTGGCGAATGTGGTCTCGATTATTGCCGAAACTTCTCGCCGCGCGAAGCACAAATTACCGCGTTTCAACGACAGCTCAACATTGCAAAAGACACTGGCTTGCCCGTCTTCTTGCACCAGCGAGAAGCTCACGATGACTTTGTCAAAATTTTGGGACCGGTGTTACCGGATCTGCTCCGCGCGGTTGTGCATTGCTTCACGGGTGAGGGCGAGTCATTGCGCGAGTATGTCGCAATGGGGTTGTACATCGGGATCACTGGATGGATTTGCGACGAACGGCGCGGAAAGCATCTGTACAATATCGTTTCGACCATTCCTGATGACAAGCTGCTTATAGAAACAGATGCGCCGTATTTGCTGCCTAGGTCGATTCGACCAAGACCGAAGAGCCGTCGAAATGAACCCATGTACTTACCCGAGGTTGCCCGCATTATTGCCGAGGCACGAGCGCAGTCTATCGAGCATGTGACCAGGATAACGACGGAAAACGCTATCCGCTTTTTCAACCTCGATTAGCTCGACTGCATTTGAATGGCTTGCAAGGTCGGCACAGCCGCCTACGTCGAATCGCTAGTTAACGCTACCTTACGAATTAGGTCCCAGTGTGGCTTGAATGCTTCAATCTTAGGATTCGCAGCGCTCTTATCAGACTCACCAAAATCGGTAACTAAATCAGTCACACCTGTTACAAGATCCGGCACGCCCTTGGTGAACTGTGCTCCATCAAGGAACAAAATCCGACCGGCAACTGGCACCTGGCGTACGATCTCTCGAACAGCAGCAATACGATCGTAGAGTGCCGGCTGAGGATTCGAAAAGGTATAGCGGCGGTTATTATTAATGACAGACCAGTCCTGTAATTTATTGCCGCCAAACACGATTCCCTGAGCGTCATTGACTTCGAGGATCAGCAAACCCTCCGAGGTTAGCAACAGGTAATCGATAAGAATCTCTCCTTCGTCGGCACTTGGAATAATCAGTCCTTCGATTCGGTCAAAACTGATCTCGGCTATAGCACCTTCCAGGCTCTCCGCTTTACCGCGGACAAACCGATACAGCACCCAAACAAGCAGTAGGAGGCCAACGCCACTCAGTGGTAGCAACCAGGGAGCTTGAAGAGTTTGGAAAAAGTCAGCCATAGCCAGCGATCGTCTAGTCTTGAAGCGCGGCGGCAAGTGAATTCAGAGTCGGATCGATACTGACTGCACTTGCGGGCCGCGCCAATATATATTCAAGGTCCGGTGGCAACGGAATCGCTTCTCCGATTAACGGCTCAACAATCGTTTCGAACTTCGCAGGGTGTGCTGTCGCTACCATTATCCAATCATGCTCTTCTGTCAGTGCCGGGTCGAGGTTTCGCCAAGTATGGGTTGCAGTCGCAGTGTGCGGGCAAGTCGCAAACCCAAATGATGCAAAATCCTGGCGCAAGGTAGCTTTGATCTCATCGTCACTTACGGACGACACGCTCAGCTGGTCGCGAAGCACGTCAGCCTCGCCGATCAAATGGCGTAGGCGCTCCATGTTGCTCGGATCCCCTACGTCCATTGCAGATGCCAGTGTTTGCAAACTCGCACGCGGCAACCATTCCAACGATTCAAAATAGTCGGCTATGATTCTGTTCGCATTCGTTGCGAGAATGATTGGGCCAATCGGCAATCCCATTTCGCGGGCCATAATGCAAGCCGATGCATTCCCAAGATTTCCAGTCGGAATGATAAAACCGGGTTTGTTTCCAGTGCGACGATAATGACGCAGACTTGCGTCGGCATAATATGTACTTTGTGGTAGCAGGCGACCGATGTTGATGCTGTTTGCAGAACTGAATCGGTGTACCGTGGACAGCTCCTTATCCGCCATCGCAGCCTTCACCATCAACTGACAGTCGTCGAATGAGCCTTTTACCTTTAAGGATAGGATATTGTCGCTCCAGCAACACAATTGATGCTCCTGACGAGCGGATACACGGCCATCCGGAAATAGCACTGCGACCCTTATTCCAGCACGCGAATCAAAGGCTGCTGCGACTGCTCCACCGGTATCACCCGACGTTGCGACCAATATTGTTAATGGAGAATCAACATCCCCTTCAAGCCGCGTCAGGCAAGCCGCAAGAAATCCGGCACCGACATCTTTAAAGGCGGCTGTAGGTCCATGATAGAGCTCCAATAAAGCTACACTCTTGTCGGCAACCTGCAGCTCTCTAGTCGGAATCGTGAAGCTGAATGTCTCTTCCAGAATTTCCTCAATATCGGACTCCAATACAGAGCCTGCGAAGAACGGCTTTAGTAATACACGAGCAACATCCGGTATTGACTCGGCATTATTAAAATCAACAATCTCAAATAACGGCAAGGACTCTGGCAGATATAAGCCACCATCCTCTGCGATACCACGTCGCAAAGCCTCATCAAGACTGACGGGACCAGCGCCTCGAGTGCTGAAGAAATTCATAATTACGCCTCTATACACGCGCCGGGTGCGTTCATCGAGCTCACCCACGACTGGCAGGCAGTGCCGCCTACCCTACACGCCTGCTCCATGACACTGGCGATGTTCTCGGCATCACTATCCTTACAGAGTGCAAAAATGCTCGGACCACTGCCGGATAAAGTGCAGCCCAGAGCGCCAACCCTCATCGCTGCAGCAACGACATCATCGAAACAGGAAACGGCGTCCTTGCGATGTGGCTCAATAATGACATCTCGTAAGGTTCTACCAATCAGCTCTATGTCACCTGACGCGCAGGCATGAATAAACCCTGCCAACAGGCCTTGCTGGTCCAGCCATAGCTTCGTTGACACCGACTTTGGTAGCGCCTTACGTGCCTGCGCTGTATTCACTTGCAAATCTGGGTACAGCAATACAGCGCTTACACCTGCTGGCGTCGGCAAGCGAATAATCTCGGGTAATAACACATCCGGACACAGGACCAATCCGCCGAAAAGGCTCGGCGCGACATTATCTGCGTGTATTCCACCACTCGCATATTTTTCACCCTCGAGCGCAAACGGCAGTAACTCTTCTACAGCCAGCGGAGATGGCAGAAGAGCGTTGATCGCGACAGTAGCTGCCACAGCCGACGCAGCGGAACTACCCATTCCCGACTGCAGCGGCAGGCCCTTTAAAACTTTAAGGTCCACTCCACCAGCATCGCCATGCACATCCCAGAGAGCCTGCGCAGCAATCGATGCCGTATTCTCATCCGCTTTCGTCGAGAGGTAAGGATGCAACTTGCCATCCAGACCGCGTACTTCCGCAACGGTTACAGAATCGCCATCGGTTCTCCGCGCCTGAACACGGTCTCCTGCACCCGACAATGCTAGTCCCAACATGTCAAATCCAACACCGACGTTACCGATGGACGCGGGTGCATATGCCGTTACAAAATCAGACATAACCTTTACCTGTATTCAAAAAATTAGCGAGCCGTAATAAATCCGCGAACACGCCTGCGGCTGTAACTTCAGGGCCCGCACCAGGGCCTTGAATAACCAGTGGATTAGCCGAATATCGTTCTGTTTCAAATTGCACGATGTTGTCAGTCAGATTAATATTGCAAAATGGATGCGCATCATCAATGGGTACCAAGTCAACTGACGCATTACCTTCCGCATCCAGTTTCGCGACATATCGGAGCTTCTTACTCTCTTTAACTGCGCTCTTGAACAGCAACTCTATTTCATTGTCGTAGTCTGGAAGCTTCTCAAGAAATTCTTCGACCGAGCAATCTCGTAAGGCATCCGGAACAAGGTTCTTGACCGGAAATTCACCGATTTCGATTTTCTGCCCGATCTCGCGAGCCAGAATTGTCAGTTTTCGTGCAACGTCCATTCCCGACAGATCGTCTCGCGGATCCGGCTCAGTATACCCATTCACTTTCGCAGCTCGAACAATCTCCGAAAACGGTGTCGTACCGTCATAAACATTGAACAGATACGCAAGCGTTCCCGAGAAAATCCCCTGGATAGACCGGACCTCATCGCCCGTTTTGATTAGATCGCATAAGGTTGTAATGACAGGCAATGCAGCGCCGACAGTGGTCTCGTAGAAATAATGTGAGCCGCCTTCTGTAGCTGCCTGCTGCAGTGCTTCATACTCGGAATACGAGTCACTGAAAGCCTTCTTGTTTGGTGTGATGACGTTGATACCGCGCGATAGCCAACCCGCATAGTGGGATGAAATTTGATCGCTCGCAGTGCAGTCGATAATGACCGCATGCGGCAGGTGATCAGGTGTAAGGTGCTTCTCGAAAGCATCAAGGTCAGCATCGATTGACGATGACTCAAAATCGTCTCGCCACGTCGCCAGGTTAATTCGCTTGTCCGCAAACAGCATCTTCTGGGATCGCGATATGGCGCGAATACGTAGATCCAGATTGAAGTCTTTCGCGAGTTTATCGCTCTGTTTCTCGATCTGACGCAATAATGCGGCACCAACAGTTCCTGGCCCAATAAGCCCGATTGAGATAGTTTTAGCCGAAAGATAGAAGCCAGAATGTGCAGCTCTCAGTGCCTTGGTTGCATCATTCGAGTCAACTACCGCCGAGATGTTTCTTTCCGAAGAGCCCTGAGCAATAGCATGAATGTTAACGCCTGCTCGACCCAAGGTGCCGAAGAATTTGGCTGCAATACCGGGAATTCCCGCCATACCATCGCCAACGACAGCAACAATACTCTGCGCGTCAGTCACATCGACGCTCTGTATTTGCCCACTCTCGAGCTCATCGGCGAACACTTCAGTCACGACGTTGCGCGCCCTTACGGCCACATCCTGCGGTATCGCAACACAAATAGAGTGCTCAGAGCTTGCCTGGGAAATCAGCGTTACCGAAACCCCCGCATCCTTAAGTGATGCGAACAGGCGGTCAGCAGTTCCAGGCACGCCAATCATGCCGGACCCTTCGAGATTCAGTAGAGCCATACCACTAATAGCAGTAATGCCCTTAATGTTTTCAGAGGGCATGGATTCTTGCTCGATGCGACTACCTGGGTGTGTCGGGTTGTAGCTGTTTCGGATAATAACTGGAATATCATTTTCGATCGCTGGCCCAAGCGTTTTCGGATGAATAACTTTGGCGCCAAAGTATGCGAGCTCCATTGCCTCGTTGTAGGTCAAATGATCGATCACCTGAGCTTCAGGTACGCGCCGTGGATCGGCACTCATTACACCGTCCACATCAGTCCAGATGGTGAGTAATGACGCCTTACTTAGCGCTGCAAATATCGAAGCCGAGTGATCACTTCCGTTGCGACCAAGTGTCGTTTGCAGGCCCTCTTCATCCGCTGCGATAAAACCTGTAATAATAGTGATGCCGGTGAAATCACTGGCTAATTCAGAATCGAACTTACTCTGGGACTCAGGCCACAAGACGGTCGGCCCCAATTCAGCGTCCCTAACCACTACCACATTTCTCGCGTCGATCCAGGTACCTGCGAGTGCTGGTGCCTCTTGCCCGAGAAATGCAGAGAGTAGTCGAGCAGACCATATCTCGCCGTAACCAGCGATCACATCACGACTTCGTTGCGGCGCAGACTTAACAAGCGCTATTGCCTTGAGTACATCTACGACATCGCCAGAATCTTTACTCCAAGCGGCCAGAATTGCGGCCCGGGTATCACCCTCTAGTAATGACTTCGTTACCTCAGAATAGCGTTCGCCAATCGCATGTAGCGCCGGTACAAATCCGTCGTCATCCTGCTCTGCAAGAATCGCCAAGTTAATCAGTGCATCGGTCATACCGCCCATCGCAGATACGACGACACCCATACGACTGTCGTCGTAGTCCAGCAAGATTCCTGCCACACGCCGAAAACAAGCTGCATCCGCTAGGCTGCTGCCGCCAAACTTATGAATTTTCCAGCGTTTGTCCGCCACTGCTCACCACTCTCCCACCCACAAAACGGTGAATAATAACGGCACTTTACGGTCCCGTCGCCTGTTTTATTCGAAATTATTCCGAAAGCGCGACGAAGCCTCATAAAGCACATAGGTCGATTACCCCGCCAAGCGCTCAGGGGTTACATGTTGAGTTTTTGTGGGCTTAGCTTTCTGGACGCACTAGGTTGCTCGCCATTAGACTCACAATCGTTAAAGCTGGACTCATAACATTGGGCCGCTAGAGCTTGAGCTTCTCCCATTTGCTCCTCATCTAACATAGCCTGATACTCGTTTTCATCCAAACAGTAAAAAGTAAAATCATCATTTAGATCTAATGCTTGTGTTACTAATTTCGCATAACTTCCCTTTTATAATTGGATGAAATATGCATCTAGATTGCTCATACTGCACTTCTCGAAAGTGAATTTAAGAGTGATTAGCCTCTAATGCGAATAGCACGTGTAACTGTTATTATCAGTATAATATTTCTCGTTCCATCACTAGTCTGGTTGGTGGTTGGGATGTTCGGCCTGCTACCAACAAGCCACCTCTCGATTGGCGGTAGTTCCGGGGAGCGAACTCTTGCCAGTGTAGCCGTAGCAAGCTGTATCATTGCTGCAATCGCTTGCTTTAGGTTAGAAAAGGAGTCAAATAAATGATTAAGAATTCAGACAAGTTTATCTTATTGGCAGTGGCAATATCATTCGCATTATCCGGATACTTATGGTTCACGGGGAAT
>JABIQN010000062.1 GCA_018699395.1 Gammaproteobacteria bacterium | reverse complement strand
GAGACTGCTAGTCGAACGTCAATGTTGCGACGCGTCCCCGAATATTTCGCGTGAGTGGATGTGCTGGAAAAAGATACTCCAGCGCTCAGTTTTAGCGCTGTCATATCCTTTGGTTTGGAGATTCCAGATGAATGATTCGGATTACACACTCCTGAACTCACAAGTGCGTGCCCTTCTTGCGGACGAAGCCGATGCGCTTGCCAGTGCCAGTAACTTCGTCGCGCTGCTCAATGACGCAATAGACGACATAAATTGGTTGGGCATCTATGTAATGAGAGGCGACGAACTTGTGCTCGGACCGTTTCAAGGAAAACCCGCATGCGTTCGTCTTATGCCTGGATCAGGTGTCTGCGGCACCGCCGTCGCGACACGTCGCACTCAGCGCATTGCCGACGTTCATCAATTCGACGGGCACATCGTATGTGATACCGATTCGCGCTCGGAGCTGGTGGTGCCATTGCTGGTTAGCGGAGAACTAATCGGCGTTCTTGACATCGACAGCCCGACACCGGATCGATTCAGCGAGACTGATCAACGAGGCGTGGAAAAACTTTGTACATCCTTCTGCGAAACTCAGCAATCGCGTGACCATTTTATTTGACGCGAGAAACATACTCGCCTGATCGCGTATCGACTTTGATTATCTCGTTCTGATCAACAAACAAAGGAACACGCACAACTGCACCAGTTGATAGCTTCGCGGGCTTCACTCCACCGCTAGCCGTATCACCCTTTAGACCTGGGTCCGTTTCAACGATTTCGAGCTCAACGAAATTTGGCGCTTTAACGATCAGTGGTGCATCATTCCAAAGCGTCATTCCGCAAACATCTCCATCAGTGATCCAGTCCCTCGCATCATCAACCGCGGACGCGTCCGCCGCATACTGCTCAAACGTATCTGGCATCATGAAATGCCAAAATTCCCCGTCCGAGTACAAGTACTGCATATTGGTATCCACTACATCAGCCGCCTCAACGGACTCACCTGATTTGAACGTCCTGTAGAGGGTCTTTCTTGTTTTGAGGTTCTTGATACGAACGCGATTAAATGCCTGTCCTTTACCCGGCTTTACGAATTCATTTTCGATAATGATGCAGGGATTGCCATCCATGACAATGCGCATCCCTGGCTTGAACTCGCTGGTGCTGTACTTAGCCATAAATTTCGCTCTGTAGATAAACTAATAATTCTCGATGGTTAACTGATGCCGTCCAGGCGCTCTACTTTGCGCCAGCCTTTCGGCAACATGGTGCCGCGCAATGCTCTGTCACCGTAGTAATCGTCGAGATCATTCCATTTGATCGTCATCGTGCGAGTCCCAGTATGCACCTGAAGGGCACCATTTTCCGGTATGACTGCTGCTGCAACCATGACTTCATCGCCACTCTTGTACTTGGGACCCGGGATATTGATGAGCTTATTGCCTTTGCCCTTGGCCAGCTCAGGTAAGTCTTCCATCTCAAACAACAGCAAGCGTCCAATAGAGCTCACCGCGGCAATTAGGCATTCGCTGTCCAGCGGAACTATAGCGGGAACCACAGCTTTTCCCGTTGCCGGAACTTTAAGAATCGACTTGCCAGCTTTGTGCCGCGATACCAGATCGCTCAATGTCGCGATGAACCCATAACCAGCATCGCTTGCCAGCAAGTATTTCTGTTCATCTGCACCGATCATTGCGCCACAAAAAGCTGCACCATCAGGTGGCTTGAAGCGACTCGACAACGGCTCACCCTGTCCGCGTGCAGACGGCAATGTTCCCACCATTAGACTGTAAACGCGCCCAGTAGTATCAATGAACATCGCCAGTTGATTGCTGCGACCTTTAGCCGCAGCGAGATAGGTATCGCCCGAACGATAATTCAGCGTCTCTGGATCAATTTCATGACCCTTCGCTGCTCTCGCATAGCCTGCCTGTGACAGCACGACGGTAACTGGCTCACTTGCGACTAATTGGGTCTCGTCCAATGCCTGCGCCGCTGCCCTCTCAACAATAAGCGTTCGTCGGTCGTTGCCGTAAGCTTTGGTATCCTCAAGAACCTCTTTCTTGATCAGTGTTTTCATGCGAGCTGGGCTGTTAAGTGTTTTCTCCAGGGTACCGTGCTCTTCATTTAACTCGTCTTGCTCACCTCGAATTTTCATTTCCTCGAGTTTAGCGAGGTTACGCAATCTTAGATTTAAGATCGCCTCTGCCTGAATGTTCGACAGCTCAAAGTGCTTCATGAGGACGGGTTTCGGTTCGTCTTCTTCACGAATAATCGCAATGACTTCGTCAATACTGAGATAGGCAACCAACAAACCATCAAGGATATGCAGTCGATCATTGACTATCTGGAGGCGATGGCTAAGACGATTCGTGACCGTGCCTTTACGAAACTCCAACCACTCTTTTAGAATCTCAAGCAGATTGAATAGCCGCGGACGACCGTCAAGGCCGATGATGTTCATGTTGACCCGAACTGTACGCTCAAGAGAGGTCGTGGAGAATAGATGTGACATCAACTGCTCCACATCAACGCCTCGCTTCTTACTTATTACGAGGCGTGTCGGATCTTCATGGTCTGATTCATCGCGAAGGTCGTCGACCTGCGGTAATTTCTTCGCACGCATTTGAGCTGCAATCTGTTCCTGTACCTTCGCACCTGATATCTGATGCGGAAGCGAAGTTACAACAATGTCGCTACCTTCCATTTTATAGGAGGCGCGCAGCCGCAACGTACCGCCACCTGTCTCATAGATCTCCCGAATATCAGCGGCGGAAGATACGAGCTCCCCACCCGTTGGATAGTCCGGAGCTTTAATGTGCATCATCAGGTTGGCGACAGTTGCTTTTGGATTGTCGATAAGATGCACCAATGCGCTCGCAACTTCCTTGAGATTATGCGGCGGAACGTCAGTGGACATACCGACAGCGATACCCATAGTTCCGTTTAAAAGCAGATTCGGTAGGCGCGCTGGTAGCACAACCGGCTCCCTGAGAGTGCCATCGAAGTTCGGAGACCACTCAACAGTGCCTAAACCAAGCTCCTGCAACAGACTCTTGGCATATGGCGCCAATCGTGACTCTGTATATCGCATTGCAGCAAATGACTTCGGATCGTCAGTGGATCCCCAGTTGCCTTGCCCGATTACGATCGGATACCGATAGGAGAAATCTTGCGCCATCAATACCATCGCCTCATAACAAGCAGAGTCACCGTGCGGATGAAATTTGCCAATGACATCGCCGACTGTACGAGCCGATTTCTTGGGTTTGGACGATGCGGATAATCCCAATTCACTCATCGCATAGATGATACGTCGTTGTACGGGCTTCAGGCCATCGCCGATTTGCGGCAACGCACGGTCCAAAATAACGTACATCGAGTAATCGAGATACGCCTGTTCGGTGTAATCCTTGAGTGCTTGTTGTTCGACGCCCTCAAGATTCAGACTGTTTTGCATGTCACTCATACCTCGGCAAGATTACCTTTAGATTCAAGCCAGCTGCGGCGATCTCTGGAACGTTTCTTCGCTAACAGCATATCCATCATTTGGTCCGTATTGTCACTCGAATCGATCGTCAATTGCACAAGTCGCCGTGTATCGCGATGCATCGTCGTCTCGCGCAGTTGTTCAGGATCCATTTCGCCAAGCCCCTTGAAGCGAGTAACAGAAACTTTGCCTTTCTTCTTCTCAGCTTCGATTCGATCGAGGATTCCTTTGCGCTCTACTTCATCCAATGCGTAAAAGACTTCTTTACCAACATCGACTCGGTACAGCGGTGGCATTGCCACGTATATATGGCCCGCCAGAATGAGTTCACGGAAATGTTTGAGAAAAAGAGCGCATAACAACGTTGCGATATGAAGGCCATCGGAGTCTGCATCAGCCAGAATGCAGATCTTGTGATATCGCAAGCCACTGATATCGTCGCTACCAGGATCGACGCCTATAGCAACCGAAATATCGTGAACTTCGGCAGACGCTAGAATCTCTCCTATCTCAACTTCCCAGGTGTTCAATATCTTGCCGCGCAATGGCATGATTGCTTGGGTGTTGCGATCGCGAGCCTGCTTTGCCGAACCGCCAGCAGAATCGCCCTCCACCAAAAATAATTCGCAGAGCTCAGCTTCCTGGGATCGGCAGTCTGCCAGTTTTCCCGGTAATGCCGGACCAGAAACAATTTTCTTGCGAACGACTTTTTTGGCAGCCTTCAGGCGTTTCTGTGCCTTGCTAATGGCAAGCTGAGCAATGAGGTCGCCGGTCTCGGGATACTGATTTAGCCATATTGAGAAATTATCCCTGACAATCCCAGCGACAAATGTGGCCGAATCCCTCGAGGATAATCGCTCCTTGGTCTGACCAGAGAACTGTGGATCCTCGAGCTTAATACTCATGACGAAACTCAACCCATCCCAGACGTCTTCTGGTGCGATAACTACTCCGCGCGGCAGCAGACCGCGAAACTCACAAAACTCGCGCAACGAGTTGGTTAGCCCGGTTCGCAAACCATTAACATGAGTTCCACCCTGCGGGGTTGGTATTAGGTTCACATAGCTTTCAGTAACGCTGGCGCCACCATCGGTAGTCCAGACGAGGGCCCAGTCAACGGCTTCGTTATCTCCTGTCACGCTGCCGGAAAATGGTTCGGCTGGAAGCGTTTCACCACCTCCAATTTCCTCGAGTAGATATTCTTCCAGACCGCCTGAATACAGCCATTCAATTCTTTCTTCCGGTTGTTCTATTTTAAGTCTGACGGTCACACCAGGACAAAGAACGGCTTTCGCTTTCAGCGCATGCTTTAGCTTATTAACCGAAAACTTCGCGGAATCGAAATACTGCTCATCAGGCCAGAATCGAATGGTCGTTCCGGTATTGGCTTTGCCAACAGTACCTACAACTTCGAGCTTGCCACGCTTCTTACCGCCCGCGAAGCTCATGTTGTATTCCTTACCGCCTCTACGAATCCAGATTTCGAGACTTTTAGATAATGCATTAACAACAGAGACACCAACGCCATGCAAGCCGCCAGAATATTGATAATTATCATTGTTGAATTTGCCACCAGCGTGTAAGCGAGTAAGGATCAGCTCAACGCCAGGAATGTTTTCCTTGGGATGTTTATCAATGGGCATACCGCGCCCATCATCCGACACTTCCAGCGAACCATCTTTGTATATGACGGCCTCCAGCTTCTTGCAGTGGCCCGCAAGCGCTTCATCGATACTATTGTCGATGACCTCATGGGCTAAGTGATTTGGCCGCGTCGTGTCGGTGTACATGCCCGGCCGGCGGCGCACAGGCTCTAGCCCGCTAAGGACCTCGATGTCCGCAGCGTCGTATCGTTTACTCATTAATAGCCCAGAAAAATGCCCGGCGGCAGTTTATCCTGAATGACTAATATGTGCACTCGCAATACTTGCTCATGACAGATCATTTAGTAGCGACACACGCACTGCGTCGTTGACGGGCTGAACCTCTACCGTGTAATTCTCGTGATCGATGCCGGCGATCAATGATGCCCCCGACTTCAAAGCCGCCGATTGCTCGGGAGGAAATTCGAAGCGCATGAAGTGTACGGCTGACGTCTTATGGTCGTCAGACCTATCGAGATCCTCGTCGGCTACCGCAAACAGCCTATCGAAATCGGCGACTTGTACATAGACTCGATTTTCGATTCCAACGAGTTGCCCCAACATTTCCTGGCGCTCCTCAGCCTCGGGAAATTCGATCATGAAGGTCGCCTTCCAGTTCGAACCGTCGGGAATTAGCGGATTGTAAGCCTCAAGCTCTTCATTAATACCATTAGCCTCAAAGATTTTCTCAATCCTCAGCATTTCCTGAACCTGATACTGCATCGTCAATCGATCTTCAAAATACAGTGTGGCATTAGTGCCAAGATCCAATCGTCGATCTTTTTTGTGAGTCATAACCGTGTCACGGAAGGCTGATCGCTGTTCAGCATATTCCTCCAAACTCAGTAGGTCTTCACGCGTTAATTTTTGCATATCAAATTCCGTAGGCGCTGCGTAACAGGCTCATTGGGTTAGTCGCGTCGTGTTCTTCGACATCTTGTGCGATCTGCTCCGCCGCCATTGGGCAATCACTCACAAAATGGTCGGCCTCAGCACGCTTCAGTTTATTAACCACCGGACGTGCGATTTTCTTGGATATATCACGAAACTCTTTCTTAACAGCATAGGTCCCGTCATGTCCCGAACAGCGTTCGATCACTTCCACCTGGGTCTCCGGAACCAATTGCAAAACATCACGGGTCTTAAGTCCATTGTTTTGAACGCGCAGATGGCATGGCACCTGATAGGAGACTTTCCCCAAGGTTTTCTCAAACTCAGTTTTCAATTCGCCGTCTTTGTGCCGCAGCATCAGATACTCAAATGGGTCATACATCGCATCGCGAACCTTCGCTACATCCTCATCGTCGGGGAACATCAGCGGTAATTCCTGTTTGAACATGAGCGTGCAGGATGGGATTGGCGTCACAATATCCCATCCTTCGTCGACCATTGCGGCGAGAATTGGAATATTAATGTCTTTTGCTTTCGCAACCGCCTCAAGATCACCGAGCTCCAGCTTCGGCATTCCGCAACAGGACTCTTTCTCGGCTAGCGCCATTGGAATGTTATTGTGCTCGAAAACTGCAACTAAATCCTCATCGATCATAGGATGATTACGATTGCCGTAACAAGTGGTGTACAGAACGACCTTACCCCTTGTTTTGGCTGTTGGCCTGACATCGGTCGGCGCTGCATCTTCAAGTCTCGACAAACGCTTGCGTGCTGTCTTTGAATAGTAGGCTGGTACCGGCGCCTTGTGATGTACGCCAAGAGTCGCTTCCAATACCTTCCGCCCAACTTTGCTTCGGTTGGTCGCATTAACGACATCGACCACTATCGGGATTCCCGCTAGTTTTCCGACGGTATCAGTTGCACTAAGAATTTTATCGCGGACTGACGCGCCGTCTCGCTTAAAGCGAGCCGCTTTGGCGCGTAGCATCAAATGCGGGAAATCGATATTCCACTCATGCGGCGGCACGTATGGGCATTTCGACATGTAGCACATGTCGCAGAGATAGCAATGATCGACGACGTCCCAGTAAACCTTCTTGGGAACGCCATCGACCTCCATCGTGTCCGATTCATCAACAGCATCGAACAGCGTCGGAAATGCATTGCAAAGATTAAAGCAGCGACGACAGCCATGACAGACATCGAAAACACGCTCAAGCTCCTCATAAAGAGGCTCTTCGGCGTAGAATTCATTGGACTGCCAGTCTAGGGGGTGCCGGGTCGGCGCCTCCAAACTGCCCTCGCGGCCTGTGCTAGACAAGTAACTTAGTCGTCGAGCGTATCAAGTGCTTTCTGGAAACGATTGGCATGCGAACGTTCGGCCTTGGCCAGCGTTTCGAACCAATCCGCAATCTCATCAAAGTTCTCATCACGAGCCGACTTAGCCATCCCCGGATACATATCGGTGTACTCGTGCGTCTCACCCGCTATTGCTGCAGCAAGATTGGCCGCAGTCGGACCGATCGGAAGTCCCGTTGCTGGGTCGCCTGTTTCCTCGAGATACTCGAGATGACCGTGTGCATGTCCAGTCTCGCCTTCGGCGGTAGAACGAAAAACGGTGGCAACATCGTTGTAGCCCTCAACGTCGGCCTTTGCCGCAAAGTAAAGGTAACGACGATTAGCCTGCGATTCCCCTGCGAAGGCGTCCTTTAGATTTTGTTCAGTTTTGCTGTCTTTCAATGACATTTCTGAGCCTCTCAATTAAGAAACATTCTCATTTAGACCAATTCTAATGATCATTACTTTAGTGCGCCGCTATTGCCCTGTCAACCACGCTATCATTGACGATCAACAAGCTGGCCTGTAGCGTAAAGACGCACCCTCATTTGGACAATTACATGGCTCCCACGAAAAAAATAAATCTAGAAAAATCCCTCGTTGATCTCGAAACTCTAGTCGAAGAACTAGAGTCCGGTGATCTACCATTAGAAACAGCAATGAAAAAATTCGAGGAAGGCATCAAGCTCACTCGAGGGTGTCAGGTGGCCCTCAAAGAAGCTGAGCAGAGGGTCGAGATCTTATTGAAAGGCGCCGGATCGGAAGAGCTTGCAGATTTCAGTATCGATGATAGCGACGAATAGAAGATGAAGGCTGTGAAACAGTTAATTCTTTAGAAAAGAAATCGTTACGTACTTAGTTTGTGCCGAGGTTTATTCGGACATCATAGCCTTTAGGGCTACGACCGTGGATTCAACACCGGCGGTTACTGACGGCTCTGGAAGGATCTTGAATAATGCTGAGTGATGGCTAGCTACTGGATTGCCACCTAATGCTTGTATGTCGAAATCTTCTTGGGCGGTTCCGCCTATCTTCCAGTAGACCGACTTTATATATGGGCTTGTAGTGAAGAATGAGAAGTCTTCTGCAGACATTCCTTTCGAGGGATTGAATATGACGCGGTCTTCTCCGAGGCTCTTTTTCCATGCAGATTTCAAGCGAAGTGCCAAATCACGATTGTTGATTGTTGGCGGTGAGCTTTCATTTGAGACTATAACTTCAGGAAGCTTGTCTTCTGGAAGCCCTGCTACTCGGCCCATATTTATAGCGATTCGCTTAATACCATCTAATAAAATCTGGCGAGTCTCTAAGCTCGTATTGCGTACTGTCAACTGGAGATGTGCTTTATCCGAGATGATGTTGTGCTTTGTGCCAGAATGGAACGAGCCCACTGTTACGACGCCTGCTGCGCGCGGTGATAACTCACGCGATATAAGTGTTTGCAGTGCCAATACGATTTGGCTTCCCAGTACGATTGGATCTTTACCGGCATAGGGGTGAGCGCCATGTGCGCCAACGCCGTGGATAATAATGTCAACGGTATCGACACCAGCGTAAGGGCTATCTTCGTTGATGTTGATCTTGCCAGCGACGTCTAAAGAATTGACATGGAATGCTAACGCATAATCTGGCATGCCGAATCTTCCCCAAATATCATCATCGCGCATTGCCTTAGCACCGAGCCCTCGCTCTTCGGCGGGCTGCGCGATGAGCATCAAGGTGCCCTTCCAATCGTCCTTATGTCTAGCCATATAACGTGCGGTACCAATCATGCTAGTGATGTGCACGTCGTGACCACAAGCATGCATCGTGTAAACGGTGTTTCTTGTAAGTGGGCTTTTTTGTTGTGCTCTGGAAGCATTCTCGAGGCCGGATTTCTCTTCGACCGGCAGACCGTCCATGTCTGCGCGCATCATGACGAGTGGCCCTTCGCCATTCTTCATCATAGCTACGACGCCGGTACCCCCAACGCCTTCTGTCACATCAAAACCAGCGAGGCTCAGCTCGAGTGCCATTCGCCGTGCTGTTTCATGCTCTACGG
The DNA here is from genome assembly GCA_018699395.1 of Gammaproteobacteria bacterium. Classification (GTDB taxonomy): domain Bacteria; phylum Pseudomonadota; class Gammaproteobacteria; order Steroidobacterales; family Woeseiaceae; genus UBA1847. The sequence goes on along the minus strand of JABIQN010000062.1, from coordinate 6,088 downwards.
TTGACAGTTCCGGATTGCGATGGAAGTGGTCAAACAACGCTGCGAGATGCTCATCATAGTCCGCTTTAATAGAATCAGTCAGTTCGCCGCCAAAAGCAGAGAACGACAGGACCAAAGCCAAAAGGCCAAAAATACGCTTGAACATCGGACAACCCTATAGAAATCTGTAGGTCAGTTTAGCGATTTTTTGAATGGTGTGCCTAGGTGTTGGCGCTGGCGACACCTTGCAAGTGGTTAATCAGAGATCTCAGAAAGGCCTTATTGAATCATAATTGGTAAGCTGAAGAGACTTACTTCACTAGCGTCTTACGGGCGTTGGATATTGATAATATTAGTGGTTATTTTATCTCAATCTTTTATATCGATAGCCAACCATATAAAACCAATAAAACAGCCGCATACAGAGCGGCTACAAGGTCATCCAGCATAATTCCAACACCCCCACCTATTCTGTGATCTAGGCTTCTAATCGGCCACGGTTTTACAATATCCATGACTCGAAATAGTACAAACGCCAGAATCCAGCCAGTCACTGAGAATGGTGCCACTATTAGTGTGAGGTACATTCCGACGATTTCATCCCAAACAATACCACCATGATCATGAACACCAATCCGTCGCGCGCTCTCTCCACATATCCAGACTCCAGCCAATGTGGCACTCAATGCGACGCCCAATTGAATGTAAAGCCCGAAGTCCATAGTGAGCCAAAACAAAAGAACGCCGGGTAATGATCCAAAGGTGCCTGGCGCAAAGGGCGCGAGGCCGGCCCCAAAGCCGAATGCCAGAATATGAACCGGATCGGTCATCACGGTGCGGGGGAGATTATCGGATGGCTTACTCATTTGAAGTGACGGTAACCGCTGCCGTCGACTTCCACAATGTCATTATTTAAACGACACGTGAGTCGCTCTGAGTCATTTATCGTTCCAATCCTTGTGATACCAGACATCTGTGCGACATAAACATCGCTCGCAGTGAAGCAGAGTTCGTAATCATCGCCCCCGGTTAATGCGAAGCGATGACATTCATCAGGATCGAAACAGCTCGCCAACGCCTCTGAAATAGGTAGCGATTCAATATCCAGATCGGCTCCCACGTTGCTTGCGACGAGCATCTTATTGAGATCGCCCACAAGACCGTCCGAAATATCAATGGCGGCATTCGCCCTGCCAACGAGCGCCTTCCCGACTTCGAGTCGTGGCGTCGGCCGCAAGAATCGCTGCTCAAGCTCGTCGTCAGATTCATCACGCTCTAGTAGATAAAGACCGCCAGCAGCATCACCAACGGTACCAGTCACATAAATTCCATCCCCAACCATCGCACCACTACGAAGCAAAGCCGCCCCAGAAGCAATTTCACCCGTGATACTAATCGTCGCTGTGATCCCCGGGCCAGCAGTTGTATCCCCACCGACCAGCGTGACCTCATAGCGATCTGCCGCTTCGAGAAGGCCGATCGCAAATGCTTCAATCCACTGTTGATTTGCCTTATTGAGTGTTAGTGCCAAGGTCATCCATCTGGGTGTCGCGCCCATTGCCGCGATGTCCGACAGATTGACCATGACTGCTCTATAAGCGATATCCGCTGGATCTGTTTGGGACAGGAAGTGTGTGCCCTCAACCAAGGTGTCGATGACCTGAACTTGTTGCATATCTGGGCTCGGTGCCAAGACGGCACCATCATCACCTATGCCAAAGACCACACCGGATGCGACACCCTTGCGATCGAAGTAGCGGCGAATCAGTTCAAATTCGTCCATGGCCGCGTGCTCTAGCCTTGCGCCTGAATCTCAATTTTTCGCAATGACTTTGCGGCTACATCAAGGCAGGCATTGATGTATTTGTGGCCTTCAATCGAGCCAAAGCGTTTAGCGAGATTCACACCTTCGTTAATAACGACCTTGTAAGGAATGTCGATGCGCGACTCGAGCTCATATACGCCGATCAGTAAAATCGCGAGTTCGACAGGATCCAATTGCTCTAAAGGACGGTCGATCAGCTCATCAACCTTCTTTTCAAGCTCATCTTGGGAGTTGCTAATCGCTTTGAACTGCTCGTCGAAGTAAGCCTGGTCAACCCGCTCATAAGCAACTTGTTCCTGAAACTGAGACGTTAGCTCTAATGTAGAGTGGCCAGCGATCTGTTTTTGATACAACGCCTGAACCATCAGCTCGCGCGCGCGCGTCCGAGTACCGGCCCCTTTGCCTTTTACTTTAGACATCAGTCCAGTCGGCGCAAGAGATTGACCATCTCAATGACGGCCAATGTGGCTTCTTCGCCTTTATTACTAGCCTTCGTACCCGCCCGCTCGATCGCCTGCTCTATCGTGTCGACTGTGAGAACACCATTACCTATTGGCATCCCATACTTTTGGGCTGCAGCGGTAACACCTCTTACACACTCACCAGAGACATAGTCGAAGTGCGGCGTGTCGCCACGGATGACAGCACCAAGAGCGATGATACCGTCGAAACGACGAGTCGCAGCAACTTTATCGATGGCTATCGGCATTTCAAATGCACCGGGTACGCGAATAATTTCGATATCGCCATCACTCGCACCGTGCTGTCGGAGACAATGCAAAGAGCCTTTGATTAACGACTCTACAATGAAGTCATTAAAGCGTGCCGCGACGATAGCGAAGCGGCCATCACGAACAATGACGTCGCCTTCAGTGGTCTTAATTCTGTCCATGGTGTCGCGCTACCCTCAGACGTATTCCGTAATCTCGAGGTCGAAACCGGAAATCGCATACATGTGTTTAGGTGCTGATAATACACGGATTTTACGAAGACCGAGGTCCCGTAATATCTGTGCGCCAATACCGTAAGTACGCAAGACCTCATCGCCCGAACGGCGCGACTCAAGCTCGTCACGGCACTGCCCCAATGTTTCCACTGAATCCATGAAATCGCGCGAAGACTCCTGATCACGTAACAGCACGATGACGCCGACTTTTTCCTCAGCGATCCGCTTTATCGCACCGCTCAGTGGCCAGCCAAGAGACTGGCTTTTCACACCTATGACATCGCCAAGGGTGTCCTGAATGTGTACCCGAACGAGAGGAACATCAACCGATTCAAGATCACCTTTGACTAATGCCATGTGGACGGCGCGGTTTACATGATCATCATAAAAGTACAGCGTGAATTCACCATGCTCCGTCTCGACGATCTCCTCAGCGATCCTCTCAACATTTTGCTCTGTATCCAGTCGGTATCGAATCAAATCGGCAATCGTGCCGATCTTGATATCATGCGTCTTAGCAAAAATCTCGAGATCTGGACGACGCGCCATACTGCCATCTTCTTTTAGAATCTCGACGATTGCTGCCGCAGGCTCCAGTCCGGCAAGTCGCGCCAGGTCACATCCTGCCTCAGTGTGTCCTGCACGAGTCAGAATACCGCCCGGTTGTGCCATTACTGGAAAAATATGGCCCGGCTGGCGTAGGTGCTCTGGCTTCGCGCCTGGCGCAACGGCCGCCTTAATTGTGTGCGCACGATCGTGCGCCGAGATTCCGGTCGTTATACCTTCGGCCGCTTCGATCGAAATAGTAAAGTTCGTTGCATGATGCTGGTCTGTATCGCTCACCATCAGCGGCAAACGCAGCTGCTTGCAGCGATCCCGTGAGAGTGTAAGGCACACCAAACCACGGCCATGCGTGGCCATATAGTTAATGTCTTCAGGCCGAACTTTTTCGGCCGCCATGATTAGATCGCCTTCGTTTTCGCGATTTTCATCATCAACCATAATGACCATCTTACCGGCCTTCACATCGGCAATGATGTCTTTGATGTCGGAGAAGACGTTATTCAACGCGCTAGGATGAATCGTTGTGTTATCAGGCATAGCCATTGGCCTTGAGGAAGTCGAGTGAAATTGCGTCCTTATCCTTGCTGATCAAACGCTCTAAGTATCGAGCCAGCAGATCAACTTCGACGTTTACGACGGTACCGACCGCATAGTCACTCATAATCGTAACCTCTATAGTGTGAGGAATGATATTCAATTCGAAGCTATTTCCCGATACTTTATTAATGGTAAGACTAACTCCATCAATGCAGACCGAACCCTTCTTAGCTACATAGTGCGCGTATTCAGTCGGAATTTCGATCGTAACTCTGATTGACCGCGCGTCTGCCGATCTCGATGTTACGCATCCCACACAATCGACGTGTCCACTCACTAGGTGTCCACCCATACGCTCACCAAGGCTGACGGCTGGTTCCAGATTAACGCTCGCACCGACGGCGAGCTTACCCAACGCGGTAACCTCGAGTGTTTCAACCGACACATCTGTATCGAATCCATTCTTCTGGAAAGCTATCGCCGTCAGACAAACACCGTTGACTGCTATGCTTTCACCAATCTCATAGTCACCCCAAGACAAACCATCGGAACTGACACTAAGCCGTACGTCACCGTCCCGCCGCTCCATCGCAGTAATGCATCCCTTTGCTTTTATGATCCCTGTGAACATTAGTCAGCCTGATTAAGCGTGGCGATGATTCGAGTATCCGGTCCGAATCGGCGCGTGTCATTGATCGTAAGGTTCTTGCGATCGGCAAGTGTGGTCCAGGAGGGCGTGTTGACGAGCCTCATTGTCTGGCTACCCATGATATGGGGCGCCTGATAAATCACAAGCTCATCGACCAGGTTTCTTCCCAATAAATAGCCCGCAAGGCTTGGGCCAGCCTCAACCAGCACATTGTTCACACCTCTCACTGCAAGTTCCATGAGAACCTCATGTGCATCAATGCGACCGTCAACGCTCAAAAATGACACGACTTCAACATTCGAGCTAAGTAAGTGCGTTGCGTCATGATCACCGGTACGGCACACCAACGTTGTCCCCTCGAGGCTCAGCATTGCTGCAGATACAGGTATTCGCAAATGGCGATCAAGAACGACCCGGATCGGCTGGATTCCACCCGTCTCAATATCTGCCGCTCGAACAGTCAGCGATGGATTATCCGCTAGAACAGTACCAATACCGGTCATAATGGCCCCTGAGCGAGCACGTAATCGTTGTACGTCCGCGCGCGCCGCGGGACTCGTGATCCACTGACTCTCGCCGCTCGCCATGGAAATCGCACCATCGATGCTCGCCGCCAATTTCAATCGAACGAACGGCCGCTGCCTGGTAGCTCTCATCAAAAATCCACGGTTTAATTCCTCCGCAGCCGACTGCATCAGACCGGACTGAACTTCGATGCCCGCCTCCAACAGGCACTCCAAACCATGGCCAGACGATTTCTGAAATGGGTCCTGAATCGCTGCGATAACCTTTCTAACGCCAGCTTTTATGAGCGCTTCGGAACATGGTGGTGTTTTGCCGTGATGTGAGCACGGCTCCAATGTCACGTAAGCCGTTGACCCTCGGGCCGCTTCACCAGCACGCCGCAGCGCATTGACTTCGGCATGAGCCTCACCCGTTTTTTCGTGCCATCCCTCACCGACGATCACGTCGTCTTTGACTAGTACACAGCCAACCATTGGATTCGGATGCGCCGTGTATTGGCCGCGCTCCGCCAGACGCAATGCACGCGCCATGTGTACGCAATCCTGAGTAGTGAACGATAACATAGAGCTTATTTCTTGCTTTTCTTGCCAAGCAGCTCAGGCAGTAGCGACATCTGCTCACGACTGGCTGCTGTTTCAGAGATCTTTTGCAGGTGTTTGATCTCGTCTTCAAACTCCGTGATGTCCTGGAAGCGTCGGTAAACGGATGCGAAACGAACGTAGGCGACTTCATCGAGTTCGTGTAATTCCTGCATGACGAGTTCGCCGACCAGCCGCGAAGGAACTTCACGTTCACCCATGGTTCGCAGCTTGTGAATCAGTCGACCGATTGATTGTTCCAATGCGTCACTAGGTACCGGACGTTTTTCGAGGGCACGTACCATGCTGAAGCGCAGCTTGGCTTCATCGAACGGCTGCCGGCTATTGTCCGTCTTAATTAGCTGCGGCATAACCAGCTCGGCGGTTTCAAAAGTGGTAAATCGTTCATTGCATGCGAGGCATTGCCGACGCCTGCGAATTTGCCGACCATCGCCTGCCAGACGCGAGTCGATTACTTTGGTTTC
>JABIQN010000061.1 GCA_018699395.1 Gammaproteobacteria bacterium | reverse complement strand
GTTAAGGTCGAATGACCTGTTGTCTTGATATAAAGCAGGATGCGTGCCAAGTTCGAAAAAACTCATAAGATCAATATCTTAAGAATTTTCAATTAAAAGCAGCGAATCATGCTGGTGCAGTGCCCGGGCACCTTGCACTGTTTTGGACCGCGAGGCCCTATCAACTTCGCTCTCGCATCAGTGCATCTGTATTTGCTGCTGGCCTTTTCGTTTTCGCTCAGGTATCTATTAACCATGAGTAGAGATTCAATAGAAGGTTTAGCGAAGAAACTCGCCGATTCCATCCCGGATGGTCTGCATTCCATACGTAAGGATCTGGAAGCGAATTTTCGTGGAGTGTTGCAGTCCGGCATCAGTAAGCTTGATCTCGTAACGCGCGAAGAATTCGAGGTGCAAGAGGCAGTTCTCGCCAAAACTCGAGAAAAGCTGGAGCGCATTGAGGCGGCGCTGGTGGAGCGCGAAAAAGAGATGTAATAGAATTACCAAGGATAGCGGTTGCTTTAAGCTTGGCCATTACACAATACTGTGCGTAGTTCGATACCAACACACCGCCCGTTACGATCAAAATATTTCCGTCAAGAGTGCTGCCGACATTCACTATCGTTAGTATGGCCGAAGCCACTGCACGCAAGAGTAAAGATCACGTACAGCTAGGCGTTATTGAGTTTGGGCTTGGGATTTCCACAGCAATGGATCACCGTGAGCTTCGGAGCAGCCGAAATGAAGAGGTCGGGAGGTCGTTATAATCTTGAGATAGCGCTCAGAATCCTCGTTGCGAAACGACGGCCACCTGAAGCAGCACTTTATGATAGTGAGATTTATATTGCCTGATCGCCAGCCTCGCCAGTGCGTATGCGATAGACCTGATCGAGATCGGTAACAAATATCTTGCCATCACCCACTTTGCCGGTCTTCGCCGACCCAATGATGGTCTCAATCACACGCTCCACGAGGTCGTCAGTTAGCGCTAATTCAATTTTTACTTTTGGCAAAAAATCGACGACATATTCAGCACCTCGATACAATTCAGTATGGCCTCGCTGCCGTCCGAATCCCTTCACCTCAGTCACGGTCATCCCCTGCACACCGACTTCGGCCAATGCATTACGCACCTCATCGAGACGGAAGGGTTTGATCACAGCGGTTATTAGCTTCATCAGTATCCCCGAGCTATTTGGAAAGATGCGCCCACGTTTGGGCCCGTTATTCTTAAAAAAACATTATATCTAACTCGGACGCAGAATCGACTCCTGAACAGCGTGCGGCAGCTGCTAATTCCACAGATTGATAAGTTAAATTGAACTTCTCTGATGATATTTAGCCCAATTTGATGCTTGGCACACAAACCAGAAAGCATGACGGAAAACGCCAAAGGTCACCAAGACCGGCAGTCGAACCAATCGCGGTCACTAAGAAAGCAAATCGTGATATCCATTATGAGCTTGCAGCAACTATTCATTTCCCTCCGATCAGGGCCTCAATCAATAGTCGGCGATTTCTCGCAAGACGGAAGTCGCAAATGCGCCGCGACCGAGTTTAAAGCAAAGTTTGGCGCGTTGATTGCCGATCTCCATCTGTAGATCAATGACTCTCAATCGAAGGCTGCGGCTTGCCGGCTTCACGCGCGCTTTATCGAACGCGTTCTGCCATGCCTCATGCCCGCATTGTGAGCCACCACAGGCCAGCTCTTCAGCCGGATGAATGTCCATCTCAGCACACCGACGTTCGATTTCCGAATCCACATCATCAACGCTAAAAATGCTGCCAGTACCATCAAGGTTGGCGAGATCGCCGGAGGTGAGGTGATTCCAGGAACCGTCCAGGGCTTTTTCGTTCAAACGCTCATTGAAGAGAAATGAACGAGCGCTGGAAATAGCAATACTACGCTTGTGGCGTGGCAATCGCTTGCCCGCCGCCCAATCGTTCGCCAACTGAATATTGCCACCCTCGTGACCGAATCGCTGTTCGCCATAGTAATTGGGTACACCCATCATGGCGATCATTCTTATACGCTCCTTGAGGAGGCCACTATCCGGAAGCTTCCCTCGAAGAACAATTTTGAAGCGATTCGATTTGTGGGCACCACGACGAAGTTTCTTGGAGTGCCGCGCCTGCTCGAGAATGGATGCACCTGCGATGTCAACTAGCGACCAATCGGGTGAATGCCACCTAGGAACGCTAAACCACTGTCGAGTTACCGCATGCCTATCCTTAAGCCCAGAGTAACCAACATCTCTCGCCGGAACATCAGCGAAGTCTGCGAGCTGCCGACTAAGCCATTCAGTATTGGTGCCAACTTTTTCGACATAAAGGAAGTCGTGTTCGCCATTGCCATCGAACTCGTAACCGAGCTCTTCACTTACATCAAACTCTTCCGGAGTCGCTCGAATTATCGCCCTGAAGAGCGGCGCTCCGTGCACGCGAGCCCAAGCCGGCAAATTCATAGCGAGATGTGTTTACTCAGCCGAATTTGCGACTGGCACAACCTGATAGAAAGTTTCACTTTTGCCGATCATCCCAAGGTCGGTGCGCGCACGCTCTTCAGCCGCACCCATACCCTGTTTGAGATTGATTACTTCAGCATCCAACGCACCGTTGCGTTGGCGCAGCGAACCATTGAGGGCGCTTTGATCAGCTACTGCAACACGTAATTTTGAGGTCTTTCGATAGCCGTCATCGGAGAACCAGAGCTCGGCCTGAAGGCCCAGTCCCGCAATCACGAGTCCTACTAATAGCCAGCGTGAACTAAACAAACGCCCCCTCCCCAATCTCTGCCGCATGATATCAGGCCTTGACCGAAAACGCCGAGCGGGCTGCATACCCTGCTGCTGAACCCAATTCTTCTTCAATTCGTAGCAGCTGGTTGTACTTGGAGACTCGATCGGACCGGGACAAAGAACCGGTCTTTATCTGCATCGCCGTGGTGCCGACTGCGATATCAGCAATCATACTGTCCGAGGTTTCCCCTGAACGGTGCGAGATCACTGCGCTGAACCCTGCTGCTTCTGCCATAGAAATAGCATCAAGAGTTTCACTTAAAGTACCGATTTGGTTAGGTTTTATCAATATAGAATTAGCAATATTTTCATCTATCCCACGCTGCAGGATCGAGGTATTGGTGACGAATAAATCATCGCCAACGAGCTGTACGCGGTCCCCCAAGGCATCTGTCAGCAGGCGCCAGCCATCCCAGTCGCTCTCATCCATGCCATCTTCAATGGTGATAATCGGATAGGCATCGGCCAATTCGGCCAGATATGCGCTAAATCCAGCTGCGTCGAACGTCCGGCCTTCTGACTCGAGGTCGTAGACGCCATCTTTATAGAACTCCGAACTGGCAACGTCCAGGCCTAATAAGATGTCGCCACCTGGCTTGAAGCCGGCCTTTTCGATGGCCGTCATAATCGTGTCCAACGCGGCACGATTCGATGGCAAGTCCGGCGCGAAGCCGCCCTCATCGCCCACCGCTGTGTTCATGCCTTGGCCCTTCAAGACGCTTTTCAAGCTATGGAATATCTCCGCACCGTATCGCAGTGCTTCAGTAAATGATGGCGCACCGACTGGCAGCACCATAAATTCCTGAATATCGACACTGTTGTCGGCGTGTGCACCACCATTGATGATATTCATCATTGGAAGCGGCATCACTGTGCTGTTACCTAGATGGCGAAACAGCGAGACACCCCTTGAAATTGCTTCGGCTTTTGCAACAGCCAGCGATACTGCTAGCAGTGCGTTAGCGCCAAGTTGGCCTTTGTTATCGGTTCCGTCGAGGTTGATCATGCACTGATCTACGGCGCGTTGGTCTTCGAAGTCAACGCCCAAAAGGGCGCCGCTCAGAGCGCCATTCACATTAGCAACTGCTTGCTGCACTCCTTTTCCGAGATAGCGGGACTGATCGCCATCACGTAGCTCTACTGCCTCGCGAGAACCCGTCGAAGCGCCTGACGGTACGCTGGCGCGAGCAGTACTACCGTCCGCCAATGAGACGTCGGCCTCAACTGTCGGATTGCCACGAGAGTCGAGAATTTCTCGACCGCATACTTTACTAATCCTGATCATTACGACTTCCTTATTTGGTGTTTATTCCGGAACCCCAAGACCGTAGTCTGCTTCGAGATATCCGCTTTGCTTAATGGTGATGTCAATCGACATCAATGTTTCGAGAAGTTGTTTCATTTTGTGCAGTGGCCACGCGTTCGGACCGTCACTTAGTGCCTTATCGGGGTCGGGATGAGTTTCCATAAAGAATCCCGCAACGCCAGCTGCTGCTGCCGATCGGGCCAGCACAGGAATGAATTCGCGGCGACCGCCTGAGGATGAACCAAGGCCACCTGGCTGTTGAACCGAATGCGTCGCGTCAAAAACTACTGGAGCACCGCTGCCGCGCATCACAGCAAGACTGCGCATATCGGATATCAGATTGTTATAACCAAAGCTGAAGCCACGCTCGCAGACCATGATGTCATCATTGCCGGTCGACTTCGCTTTATCGACGACGTTCTGCATTTCCCAAGGTGACAGGAACTGCCCCTTCTTGATATTAATCGGTAATCCCGTCGCCGCGACACGCAAAATAAAATTCGTCTGACGGCAAAGGAAGGCTGGCGTCTGCAAGATATCGACAGCGTCCGCAACTTCATCCATCGGCGTGTCTTCATGCACATCAGTTAGAATCGGCACATCCAGCTGCTTCTTTACTTCACTCAGAATGCGAAGCCCCTCTTCCATGCCGGGCCCGCGAAAACCATCGCGCGAGCTTCGGTTGGCTTTATCAAAAGACGATTTGTAAATAAAAGGAATTCCAAGCTCGCCACAAACCTCTTTTAGCGTCCCGGCGGTATCCAAGGTCATTTGCTCACTCTCAACAACGCAAGTGCCGGCGATCAAGAAAATAGGTTGATCGTTGCCAACCTCAAATCCGCAAAGTTTCATGTCTTTATCACCTCAAGCAACTCGCCTTTACTGTTTTTTCGAACGGCCGCGATAAAGTTCTTAAACAACGGATGACCATCGCGTGGATTCGACGTGAATTCGGGATGAAACTGACTGGCAAGAAAGAACGGATGACCGGGCAACTCAACCATCTCCACTAAGTCATCGATAGACAGCCCTGAAAAAACCAGCCCTGCGTCCGACAATTGGTCTCTATAGTTGTTATTCACCTCGTAGCGATGCCGGTGACGCTCCTCGATCTCGGTGCTGCCATAACTCGTCGCAGCCAGCGATCCTTCTTGAAGTGTGATGCCCTGCGTGCCCAATCGCATGGTGCCACCCATGTCAGATTGTTCATTACGCTCTTCGGTATCGCCCCCTTGATCCTGCCATTCTGTAATGAGGGCCACAACAGGATGCGGCGTGTCCTTGTTGAATTCGGTACTCATGGCACCATCGAGACCCGCTAGATGGCGCGCCGCTTCGATGACAGCAACCTGCATACCGAGGCAAATGCCGAGATATGGGATACTGTTCTCACGCGCAAATTGCACAGCTTCAATCTTGCCTTCGATGCCCCGGTCGCCAAAACCACCTGGGACCACGATGCCATCCATGCCCCTGAGGCAATCTGCGCCCTGCTCTTCAATGTCCTTCGATTCTATGTAATGAATTATGACGCGAGTCCGCGTATGAATCCCGCCATGCTGCAATGCTTCGACCAGCGAAATATATGAATCTTTGAGATTCATATACTTACCAACCATCGCGACGTTTACTTCTAGCGTTGGATTTTCCTTGGCATCGACGATGGTGTCCCACTCGTGCAAGTCTGCCTTGGGTAAGGCCAAACCCAGCTGGCGCGTAACAATCCCATCGAGCCCCTGATCATGGATCATTGCAGGTATCTTGTAGAGATCGTCGGCATCCCACACTGAGATAACGGCTTTCTCCTGAACATTGGTGAACAACGCGATTTTGCGACGCTCCTCGTTCGGTAGTGGCTTCTCAGATCGACATACGAGTATGTCCGGTTGAATTCCAATCGACCGCAGCTCTTTGACGGAGTGTTGCGTCGGTTTAGTCTTAATCTCGGACGAAGTCGAAATGTAGGGCACAAGAGTTAGATGAACGTAAACAACCCGATCATGGCCAAGCACGACACCCATCTGGCGAATGGCCTCCAGAAATGGCAAAGACTCAATATCGCCAACAGTGCCTCCGATCTCGACAAGACAGATATCGGCATCACCAGCGCCTTTTTGCACACACTGCTTAATCTCATCGGTAATGTGCGGAATCACCTGAACAGTTGCTCCAAGGTATTCACCGCGACGCTCTTTTGCAATAACACTCTCGTAGATCCGACCCGTGGTGTAATTACTATGTCGGCCACCTTTCGCGGTTCGCACAAATCGCTCGTAATGACCGAGATCAAGATCAGTCTCGGTCCCATCATGAGTCACGAAGACCTCACCATGCTGAAAAGGGCTCATGGTGCCAGGATCAACATTGATATAAGGATCGAGCTTAATCATGCTGATCGTCAATCCACGCGCTTCAAGTATCGCGCCGAGGCAAGCTGAAGTGATGCCCTTCCCCAAAGAAGAGACCACGCCGCCGGTGATAAATACATACGATGTCATATGTGAATCCGTGATTGTTCGCGCGCTATTTAGAGAGAACTTTCTCGCAGAAAGCGAGAAACAAGAAAGGGCTGGATCAAAAGCAACCCATGTGAAACTGGTGCTTTCTTCCAACCCTTCGAATTCCGCGCCGTCGTTGGACTGTAGACGGTGTTAAACGTTATCAGGCAGCACCTTCTAATGCAATGCAGGACGACCAACCCAACGCACCGCGATACCCGGATCAGAAACCGCATCTGCGGCCAGCCATAGGTCCCCTACGGCAACAAGATGATCGCCGGAATACACCAGAGGCAATCGATCACGCATCCAGGGAACGATGCCGCTTTCTTGAAGTAAATTCTTGAGTTCACGCGTATGTGCTTGACCAAAAAGAGAAATTCTTTCTCCACCAGTTCTGGCTTTTACCGTCAATCCACCATCGAAAAGCTCTTTAGATAATCCGATATCGGTTCCTGCTTCGAAGGTAAGTCGCCCTAAACCTGGGCCGAGCAGGAGCTCATCGCCTAAAATAGGCATGGATTCAATGGCTGCGATGAGAGTTTCCGGCATTAGATATAGGCCATTCCGATAGCGGCGAACGGCAGCCCCTGGCCAAGTCACCAACGGTTGCGCATCTTCTCGCGCTGGAATTACCTCACTCATGATCCGATCTAGCTGTATAGCGGTCGGCGTCGACAGGCCCTGATCGCGAAGCGCGAAGCGAATGATGTTGCGTTGCCGGGCCGCCGAAAGGCTCGTGAGTTCGTCAATCGGAATCCTTGCGGAGCTCGGACCTAAGCTCTTAAGATCAGTCTCAGCTAATTCAAGAAGCAATTGCGATGCCTCGCCCGCATGACCCGCGCTGCGCTGCAACCGAGCAGCGATATCTGGCCACCGCAACTTTAGATCCGGCATGACTTCGTGACGCAGGAAATTTCGGTCAAAACGGCGATCGGTATTCGACGGATCCTCAGCCCATCGAAGTTCGTTATCGCTCGCATAAATCTCTATATCAGCTCGATTAATGTTCAACATGGGCCGTGCCAGCCAGCCAGGGCCAAAGCGACGGATACTGCCGATGCCGGCAATGCCAGCCGGACCACTACCACGAATTAGATTGAACAGCAGTGTTTCCGCCTGATCTTCCCTATGGTGAGCGCTGAGTAACCAGTCATCATTGCGCAGTTCGGTCTGTAACGCCGAATAGCGGGCCTCGCGTGCAGAGGCCTCTGGGCCTTTGCCAGAATCCAATTGAACATTGACGTTAATTGATCGAAATTCGACTCCAAGCTTCGCGGCCGTTACTTTACATAACTCGCTCCAGCTTGAAGATTCCGGCTGCAGGCCATGATCAATATGAATCGCAACAACAGAAACTCTATTCTCGCCCTCGATCGGGAGATTGGCGAGGGCATGCAACAAGACCGACGAATCAAGCCCGCCACTAAAGGCAACAATATATCGTGCCGGCCTGTCAACGAGACATTCGAGTTCAGCTAATTGCTCCGCGAGAATTGCGGGGCTGAAGGTCACTTTTCTTTGAACTGGCCGAAGCTCGCGAGTCGCTGCTGGCGCTTCTCGAGCAGCTGTTCGGTCGACAGCTGGGTCAGCTCATCAAGACTACTTAACAGGGCATTACGGACAACTTCCGCCATATCCTTTGGATTGCGGTGAGCCCCACCTAATGGTTCGGGTAATACCTCATCAATGAGGCCAAATTCGTTCAATTGGGCCGCAGTAATGCGCATTGCTTCGGCTGCTTGCTCTGCTTTGTCAGCACTTTTCCACAGAATAGTTGCGCAGCCTTCGGGTGAGATCACGGAATAGATGCTGTACTGCAGCATGATTAATTTGTCGCCTACGCCGATGGCCAATGCACCACCTGATCCGCCTTCACCAATGACAACGCATATTATTGGCGTCTTGAGCCCAGCCATCATATACAGACTCTGTGCGATTGCCTCACTTTGTCCGCGCTCTTCAGCGCCGACACCAGGATATGCGCCCGGTGTATCAATGAATGTCACCACTGGCATCGAAAACTTTTCAGCCATACGCATTAGCCGCTGCGCTTTACGATAGCCCTCGGGCTTAGGCATGCCATAGTTACGGCGAACTCGTTCTTTGGTGTCGCGTCCTTTCTGATGTCCGATGAACATCACAGCATGACCGGCGATTGTTCCAACGCCGCCGACAATTGCTGGGTCATCGGCGTACATACGATCGCCATGCAGTTCCTGAAAGTCTGGAATGATCATATCGAGATAGTTTTGTGTATACGGTCGCGACTCATGGCGTGCCACACGAGCGATCTGCCAAGGCGACAACTTCGAGAAAATACTTTTCGTCAACGTCTCACTCTTCTCTTTGAGGCGCGCGACTTCTTCATTGATGTTGACTTCGGAATCATCGCCAAAGTAACGCAACTCATCGATCTTCGCCTCAAGCTCGGCAATCGGTTGCTCAAAATCCAGAAATTTTAAATCCATAAGAACTGGCGACCTTAGGTCGCTCCTGCATTAATTTAGTTCGCGACCGGGCGCGTACAGAAGACGGACATTATTATTGCCGAGCAATGCCGTCAACTTATCACGTAATTCGCGACTGGGCCGCACGTTCCACTCTGGCCCCAGCGACAATCTCGCTGCTGCATTGTCGCCGATATACCGTACCGAAACGTCACAATTACCCTCTCGAAACGGCAACAATAGATCATGTAACTTAACTAACAAGTTTTCACCCTGGCCATTGTGTCCGAGGCTCAAGATAAGGCCTTTCGCTCGAGATTCGATCACACGATCGATGTGCAGGACGTTTTTTGCATTCACTGTCCAGCTGCCAATAAAGTCATCGTAACGCAGACCGCCGGTTATGATAACGATCTCATCCTTCACCAAGAGATGGCGAAATTCCTGAAGCGCCTCGCTGAAAAAGCTGACTTCCATTCGTGCCGTATCATCATCCAGAACGACGCTAACACGATTACCGCGCTTGCGAATATCAACGATTAATCCGGCAACGGTTGCCTCGCGCTTCGCATGCGCATATTTGCGCTCGCCCTTGCTTGACTGCGGGGCCGGTTCTGCCGTGATATCTCCCAACCGGCCATCGGATAAGTGCCGAGCATCATGGCGAACCGCATCAAATGGGTGCCCCGTGAGGTAGAGGCCAAGCGCTTCCTTTTCACTGTTCAGTAGTAGGCGGTCCTGCCACTCCACCATTTTCGACACCTTTCCTACAGCGACTTCAGCGGCAGATTCCGTTAGCCCAAACATGTCATTCTGCCCAGCAGCAGTGGCCTTAGCCTCCTGATCCGCGCTTTTCATCGCCTCTGGAACCTGATGCATCATGCCGCGTCGCGAATCGCAGAAACTATCCATCCCACCCGACTTAATCATGGCTTCAAGCGCGCGACGATTAATTTTTTCATGATCAATACGCCTGCAGAATTCAATGAGGCTCGTATAGGGGCCGTTCTGCTCGCGCTCCGCGATCAATGCTTCGACCGCACCACGTCCAACACCCTTGATCGCGCCGAGGCCATACAAAATAGTAGTCTCATCGGGTATGCTGAAATGGTAATCAGACGAATTAATATCCGGCGCCATCAATCTGAGCTTCAGTTGGCGACATTCATCCTTCAGCGTTACAAGGCGATCGGTGTTATGAAGATCGGCACTCATGACGGCCGCCATGAACGCGCCAGGATAATGCGCCTTTAGGTAGGCCGTCTGGTAAGACAAGACGGCATAAGCGGCCGAATGAGATTTATTGAAGCCGTATCCGGAGAACTTCTCCATCAGATCGAAGATGCGAGTCGCAGTCTTATCCGCAACACCACGACTCATCGCACCGGCGATAAATATCTCACGTTGCTGCTCCATTTCTTTCGCGTTTTTCTTACCCATCGCGCGTCGCAACAGATCAGCACCGCCAAGCGTATAGCCTGCCAGAACCTGCGCGATCTGCATCACCTGCTCCTGATACAGAATAACGCCGTACGTCTCTTCCAGCACTGGCTTTAATTCCGGATGCAAATAGTCAATATCGGCCTTATTCGTTGCGTGTTTGCGCGTGATGAAATCGTCAACCATGCCAGACTGCAGTGGTCCTGGGCGAAATAACGCGACCAGTGCAACAAGGTCATCGAACTGATCTGGCTTCATGCGCTTGATGAGGTCACGCATACCGCTGGACTCAAGCTGGAAAATAGCCGCCGTATGCGTGGTTCGTAGTAATTGAAACGTATTCAGATCATTATTCGGAATACGCTTGATCGAGAGGTTTAATCCGGCATTAGTCTCGTTGATTATTTGCACCGCCCAATCGATGATCGTCAATGTCTTTAGGCCAAGGAAGTCGAACTTAACAAGACCAACCGCCTCGACATCGTCCTTGTCCAGTTGCGTTACAAGATTCGCACCGCCTTGTTCGCAATACAGCGGTGCAAAGTCTGTCAGTGCACCCGGTGAGATGATCACACCGCCCGCATGTTTGCCGGCATTTCGTACCAAGCCTTCGAGGGGCTTCGCCAGATCAATAAGAGCTGTGACTTCCTCGTCATCCCGGTACATCGCGGCAAGCTCTTCAGAATCCTTTAGTGCTTTTTCCAGCGTAATACCAACTTCAAATGGAACCTGCTTTGCAATGCGATCTACGAAACCGTAAGGCTGTCCGAGCGCGCGGCCGGTATCACGAATAACCGCTTTGGCTGCCATCGTGCCAAAAGTAATAATTTGTGAAACTCGCTCACGGCCGTATTGTTCCGCGACGTAGTCGATAACCCGATCGCGGCCCTCCATACAGAAATCGATATCGAAGTCAGGCATGGATACACGCTCGGGATTCAGAAATCGCTCAAACAAGAGGCCATGCTGTAGCGGATCAAGATCAGTAATGCCAAGGACCCAGGCGACCAGAGAGCCAGCACCTGAACCACGCCCAGGTCCAACGGGAACGTTATTCTCACGTGCCCAACGGATAAAGTCGGCCACGATCAGGAAATAGCCTGGAAAACCCATCGACTGAATAACCCCGAGTTCGATTTTGAGCCTACTGTGATACGGCGCCGCGAACGCATCTCGCTCTTTGACAGGAACGCCTTCTAGTTCGAATTTTGTCTCCAGAGCCATCTGAAGACCCTGTCGCGCCTCAGCTTCGAGAAAGTCTGCTTCGGTCTCACCAGAAGGTACCGGGAACGCTGGCAAGACGCTGTCGCCGAGCTTGAGGTCTAATGAACAGCGACGCGCGATCTCGACCGTGTTTTGTAATGCTGCAGGCACATCGCTAAAGAGCTCGGCCATCTCTTCTGGGGAACGAAGATATTGGTTTTCACTGTAGTTTCGCGGCCGATCCACATCGCCGAGACTCCATCCTTCATGAATACATACACGCGCTTCATGCGCATTGAACTCATCGCAACTCAAGAACCGCACATCATTGCTTGCCACAACGGCTACATTTCTATCTGCAGCGAGTTTTAGGCTGCGCTGAACGACAACCTCCTCAGCCTTACGCCCTGTACGAATCAATTCAAGGTAAAAACGATCACCAAAAACATCCAACCAATAATCGAGGCACTCATTGACGTGATCGTCATTACCCGCAACAATCGCGCGACCAATATCACCTTCGCGCGCACCGGATAAGGCTATCAGTCCGGCGCAGGACTTCTCATTAAGCCATTCGCGCTGTGCCATCGGCAGACCGTTGGCCTGACCTTCGATGTAGCAACGCGTCACGAGCTCGGACAGCCTCCGGTAACCATGATTGTCCTTCACCAGCAATAGCAATGTAAATGGATGAGCGGCGTCATCATCATTAGCTATTCGCAGATCGAGACCGATTATCGGCTTTACGCCTGCCGCCAAAGACTTACGATAAAACTTCACAAGACCAAACAGATTGTTTTGATCGGTCATTCCGATCGCCGGCATTTTGCTCTCAGCGCAACGCGCGAGCAACTGAGGAATTCTCACCGTACTATCGACCATCGAGTACTCGGTATGAAGGTGCAAATGGACGAAATTCGCGTTCATTTAGTCGCTGCCCTCACAGGAGCGAAGGTCTGCCGATGCTCGCGGCATGGACCAAACTCTTGCAACCTAGCGCAATGAATTGTAGTCCCATAACCCTTATGGCGAGCGAATTCGTAATTTGGGAATATTTTGTCCAGTTCGCACATCATATGATCGCGGGTTGTTTTGGCGATGATTGATGCGGCGCTAATCACACCAACTTTGTCATCCCCACCGATAATCGCTTCGCCCGCCATCATGATGCCATTGAAATTTAGATCCGGTAGACGGTTGCCGTCAACCAGGACTTTAGTCGGCGTTACTGCAAGACCGATGATTGCCCGCCTCATCGCGAGCATGGTCGCATAGAGAATATTGATCGCATCGATTTCCACAGGGTCAGCCCACCCAACAGACCAGGCCAGTGACTGCTGCTTGATTAAAACTGTGAGTTCGTTACGGCGCTTTTCCGTCAATTTCTTTGAGTCAGTAAGGCCGTCAATCGGCGCATGCGGATTCAACAGCACAGCAGACGCCACGACAGGACCTGCCAATGAACCGCGACCAGCCTCGTCGACGCCAGCTGATAGCTCATCTGTTTCAAATAATATTGCCTGCTGCATTTCCAGATTTTTACTTGAGAAGCGAGATCACTGCATCGGCTGCACGCTGGTCTGCGTTTAGCGCCAGATCAACTCTCAGTCTAGCAAATCTATCACTAATTGATTGCCTTCGATCAGGGTCATCTAGCAATTCAATAACAGCGTCAGCGATATTATCTGGACACGCCTCATCTTGGATAAACTCAGGCACCAGCGGTGACTCAGTCAGTAGGTTTGGCAGCGTGAACTTGGATATCTTCAACAAATTCAGGCCTATCATGATCGCATGCGTGATTCTGCCGAGTCGATACGCAGCAACTGTTGGCTTCTCCAGCAATGCAGATTCAAGTGCTGCCGTACCCGAGGCCAGCAGAACAACATCGGCCGCAATCATCGCTTGCTCAGAATTCCCATCAAGCAAGACAAACTTTTCCAAAAGTCCGGCGGATGCAATCTGCGCCTCAATCTCAGATCGTAATGCTGGTGTCGCCACAGGGGTCACAAATTGCACACTTTCACGAGCGTCCAAAATAATTCGGGCAGCTGCAACGAAGATTTCTCCCAGCATCGAGACTTCGCTAGCCCGACTTCCTGGAAGGATGGCAACGACCTCATCGGCGGTCAGGCCAAGCGCCATGCGTGCTGCCGGCACATCCTGGCTCGTTGGAATGCTATCGGCTTTCGGGTGCCCGACGAAAATTGCATCAACGCCTTCGTCTTCATAGATAGTCTCCTCGAAAGGCAATATACATAAGACTTTATCGGCCGCCGCCTTCATAGTCTTGATCCGACCGGCCCGCCATGCCCAAACAGAGGGGCTCACATAGTGCACGGTCTTAACTCCGCTAGCTCGCAGTCTCATCTCAAGACCCAGATTAAAATCGGGCGCATCAATACCGACGAATACGTCAGGTGGCGACTCGGTCCAACGTTTGACGAGGTGTTTTCGCAATCTTAGTAAGCGCGGCAAGTGCACCAATGGTTCGATGAGTCCGAATACGGCAAGTGATTCCGCAGGCTCCCACCGTTCACATCCCGCGGCCATCATCTCGGGTCCCGCGATGCCTTCGAAAATCATGTCAGGATAATGCTTTTTCAGGGCGCGTATCAATCCCGCTCCCAATAGATCGCCAGATGACTCGCCAGCAACCAAACCGATCTTCATACTCAGTGAACTATCGGATGATGCCGCGTTCCGAAGAACGCAGGGAATCAAGAAACGGTAGCAGCTCTTGCTGTTCGTCCAAAACAGATTCGATCCGCTCTATCGCCTCAGCCAGTTTGTGGCCCTTGCGGTAAACAAGCCGATAGGCGTTCTTGATGTTACGAATTTGATCCGTCGAGAAACCCCGTCGCTTCAATCCCTCGCTATTGATGCCTTTAGGAACGGCTGGCTGACCGGACGCAAGCGTGTACGCCGGCACATCACGATTGACTCCCGTATGCATACCCAGGAACGCATGCGCACCGATCTTGCAGAACTGATGTATGCCGGAGTTACCACCACATATTACCCAATCACCTAAATGCACATGCCCAGCGAGTGTTGCGCCATTAGCCATGATGGTATGGCTTCCGACTACACAATCGTGTGCGATATGGCAGTACGCCATAATCCAATTATCGTCCCCAACAAACGTATCACCAGCATCCTGAATGGTGCCGCGACTAATGGTGCAATATTCGCGAATCGTATTACGGTCACCTATAGTCAACCGCGTCGGCTCATTCGCGTATTTCTTGTCTTGCGGATCATCGCCAATCGACGCAAATTGATAAATATGGTTGTCTTTACCGATCTTGGTCGGGCCTTTCACAACAACATGGCTTTCGATCCGAGTGCCCCCACCAATATCAACGTGATCGCCAATAACGGTGAATGGTCCGATCTCAACATCGTCCGCCATTGTCGCTGAATCAGAAATTACGGCTGTGGGATGAATCATTATTCCAGTTTCTTAACTCGTTCAATTAAGCTGCCAAGGCGGCGAAAGCGCGCAACTTGCTTCGCCCATATGTCCACCAACTCCGCTGGGAAGCTTCCCGAGTACGTACCCGGTGCGGTTACATCCTTCGTCAGTACGGCCCGCGAGAGCACAATAACATCATCACATATATTCAGATGCCCAACCGCGCCAGAGCGGCCAGCAAACAGACAGCGATCACCAATCTTCGTGCTACCTGCGATCGCCGTCTGGCATGCGAGTGCAGTGTGCTTACCGATATGAACGTTATGCGCGATCATGCACAGATTATCGATACGCGCACCGTGATTGATTATGGTGTCACCAATAGCGCCGCAGTCAACCGTCGTGTTCGAGCCAATTTCAACGTCATCGCCGATACTGACACCGCCTAGCTGCGGAATCTTGACCCAACCTTCAGGTGTCATGGCGTTGCCAAACCCATCAGAACCGATCACAAGGCCGGGATGAAACAACCCGCGAGCGCCGATTTCTACCCGCTTTACCAGGGTCACGTTTGCAACAAAACGGCAATCGTCACCTACACGACAGTCCGGACCGATAACAGTGCCTGGACCTATGAAAGTATTCTTGCCGACTATCGACCTCTCACCAATGACCACATTTGCCGCAATGTGTGCGCTCAGCGCGACGCTTGCCGACAAAGAAACTACCGCAGTGTCGTGAATCCCCGGCTCGAACGACGCTTCCGGACGAACCAACGCCGCCATCCGAGCATACGTCGCATATGGATTGTCAGTAATAAACGCCGCGACAGGACATGCGTCAGCCTCTTCAGCTCTCAATACAACAGCAGCTGCCTTCGTCGAAGGCAGCTGCTTGATATAGGACGCACTGGAAAGAAAAGTCAGTGACTGTGATGTCGCGTTCTCTAGCGACGCGACATCACTAACGACAACATCCGGGTCTCCGATTAGCTCGCAACCAATACTTACTGCAAGTTCTCCAAGACTGACTGGCATGCTAGTCGT
>JABIQN010000060.1 GCA_018699395.1 Gammaproteobacteria bacterium | reverse complement strand
CGCGCCGAGGGCGCGCCGCCGTCGGAAAAGATGGCTACCGACATATTGGATCGGGTGATATATGAGGATAAGCGACTGTTGGTACTCAACAAGCCGACCGGAATCGCAGTTCATGGTGGAAGTGGTGTTAGTCACGGCGTTATCGAATTACTCCGCTATGCGCGCTCGGACCTGAAGGATCTGGCATTGGTGCACCGTATCGATCGAGAAACATCAGGTTGCCTGGTCATGGCTAAACGGCGCAGTGCACTTCGGGACCTTCATCAGCGGTTTCGGCAGGGTAAAGTTGAGAAGAACTATCTGACATTGGTCGTCGGTAACTGGCAATTAGGCGATCAGCTCATTGATGCGCCGCTACACGTACACAACCGACAGAGCGGCGAACGACACGTTGTTGTTAATAGTCAACTGGGTAAGCCAGCGCAAACTAAAGTGAGTCTGTCTAGAAAGTACAGCAAATACAGCTTGTTGCAGTGTGCGCCAATTACGGGCCGAACCCATCAGATCCGAGTACATCTTGATCATATTGAATTTCCAATTTTAGGTGATCAGCGCTATGGTGACGATGCTGCAAACGCCACAGCCAAGAAACTTGGACTCAAGAGGCTCTTTTTGCATGCGCAATCGATATCGTTTGCTGATGATAGCGGCAATGACCTTCATTTCACCGCACCGCTGGCGGAGGATCTTGAGAGGTTCCTATCGTCCGTTATTCCTAGGTCAAAGAAGGGACGAAAGTAGGGGTGGCCTCTATGAGGTTAAATAGCCTAATTGCAGTAATCGGTCAGCAACCCAGATCATAGGTAAGCCTATTAAAGCGGTTGGGTCATTCGTTTTTACTGAATCGAACAACACGAAACCGGCTCCTTCCAGCTTAAAGCTGCCCGCACAATCGTAGGGCTCATCGAGTCGGAGATAGGCTTCCGCCAGGCGCCGGTCAAATTGTCGAAATCGCACCGTAGTGATATCAGTGTACTCAAAGCGAGTGCGACCGATAGGGTCGAGGATGCATACGGAGGTCAGAAATATGACGGCTTTACCAGAGGCGGCAAGTAGCTGCTCTACAGCTCTCTGGTGGTCGCCTGGTTTGCCCAGAATCCGATCATCAAGAACGGCGAGCTGGTCAGCGCCAATAATTAATGCCTTTCGGGCGTTGATCGCAATAGCCTCAGCCTTTTTACGCGCAAGGTAGGTCGTGAGATCGGAAGGCGACAATCCTTGGTCGTTCGATTCATCGATACCCGGGGTTACGGCCTCATAACTGTTAAGAAATCGGTCGAGCAGCCCGCGCCGGTATGGCGAGGATGAAGCCAGGAATATAGTTGGGGCGGACGGATTTTGCATAAACAAATCAGGCTGTTAAGGTATTGATAGATCAGTTTAGCGGGTTTTGCCTCGGTCGCGATTGATTTTGTAGCGACCAGCCAAAACAAGGCTTTGACACTGGCGGCTGTGGTCCTTATTATGCGCGCGCCATGGGTGATCCGCTGCAAGATCAATGTACGGTTATAGAATTAGCATCTTCTGGTCAAGTCATTGAAATTTCAAATAAAATTAGTTATTTCGACGGTCTGGCCAGTATTGTTGAAGCTGATCTTACTGCGCTCAGTCCGGACAAAATACCGGTTGGGTGGCGAGATAGTGATGTCCATGGTGAGTTACAATTCGGTTTTGCTGGAATAGAAAAAAACCTTCCGATGGTGACTGGAAGCGCTAGAGTCACTGTTGATGCCGTTTGTCAGCGATGTTTGGAGCCGATGCAGTTTGAGGTCCAGATCGAACCGAAGTTATTATTATTGAGCTCGGAGCAATCGGTAGATGGTTATGATGAGTTTGAAGTGTGGGAGCTCGCCGAAACCGAATTGCGGCCGAAGGACATTGTTGAGGAATTGCTGATCATGGCGCTGCCATTGTCAGCAATGCACAATAAGACAGCTGACTGTAAAGTATTATCCGTGAATGACGAAGGTAGAGAAGAATTAGTTAGACCGTTTGCGACGCTACGATCGCAAATGATACAGAACGAAAAGGACCTGATCTAATAGTCGGGTTGAATTGGAGGAAGAGATGGCAGTTCAAAAGAGTCGCAGAACACCAGCCACGCGTGGCGCACGACGCTCGCATGACAAATTAAAGAGTGCAGCATTGTCAATCGATCCGACGTCAGGTGAAACTCACCTGCGCCACCATATAACGCCCGATGGTTTCTACCGCGGCGTCCAGGTTGTTAAGCAACCTGAGATTGAAGTAGACGACGAGTAGTTATTCCCTGGCCTGGCCCGGTCTAATGCCGGCCTGACTATTTGTGGGCATAAACTCAACCCTCTCCTTAGATGCGATGAGCGGCGACCTCGGTACCGAGGTAGTCGTGCGGGCGGCCTCTGCGACGCTCGACAAATATACAAGCATCGAACTCAAGATCGTTGGTGATCAGGTCGAACTACAAGACCTAGTTACGCAAATCATCGGTGAAGATTCCCGAATTCAAATCGTGCATGCCTCGGAAGTAGTTCAAATGTCGGAGCCACCTGTTGATGTGCTACGTAAGAAGAAAGATTCCTCTATGCGAGTCGCGATCAACCTTGTCAAAGACGGTAGCGCTGATGCCTGTGTGAGTTCTGGCAATACCGGCGCCTTGATGGCGACGGCAAAATTTGTATTGAAGACATTGCCGGGCATCGATCGTCCAGCCTTTATCACGGAGCTTCCCGCCAAAGGCGGGTCCCTTCATATGCTGGATTTGGGGGCCAATACTCAAGCTAGCGCCGACCAGCTCTTTCAATACGCAATGATGGGATCCATCGTGAGCTCAGATATTGCTGGTATCGACAGACCACGAATTGCACTGCTCAATATTGGTGAAGAGGATATCAAAGGTAATGACACAATACGTGAAGCTGCGGCCCTCCTAAAAGAGAGTACGCTTAACTATGTTGGTTTTATCGAAGGCAATGATCTTTTCTCTGGTATGGCTGATGTTGTCGTTACAGACGGCTTTACCGGCAATGTTGCGCTCAAGACTATTGAGGGCGCAGTTGGTCTCGTGCATCACTTCTTAAGGCGCGCGTTTACTCGTAACTGGTTTTCTAAACTGCAGGCGATTCTTGCAAGTGCGGTACTTAAAAGCCTAGCTGAGGAAATGGATTCCCGCAATTACAATGGTGCAACTCTTGTTGGGCTCAATGGTATTGTTGTCAAGAGCCATGGTGGTGCTGATTCAGTCGCATTTCAGCATGCGATCGATACTGCTATTGTCGAAGTAAGAAAACAGTTGCCGCAACAGATAGGTAGTTTGTTGCAAGAGGTAGGTCAGTGATAAGACGTATATCTATTGTTATTGCCGCATTCGCAGCGGTTACAAACCTCAGTCATGCAGCAATTTTCGAACTGCCTCCAGAAGGTCAGGGCGTTATTGGTGCCGTCTCAATGGTCGTTGCAACGTACGACGACACTTTGGTGGATATTGCTCGGCGTTATGGATTGGGTTATCACGACATCGTTCGAGCGAATCCTGATGTCAATGTATGGGTACCGGGCGAGGGCACAGAAATTGTTCTGCCGAATCGATTCGTATTGCCACCTGGACCGCGAACCGGCCTTGTCTTGAACCTCGCCGAATACCGTATGTACTACTACCCGGAACCCGCGGCCGGTGAGCCCGCAAAAGTTCATACTTATCCTATGAGTATTGGCCGGATGGATTGGGAAACGCCGCTCGGCCGCACGCAAATAGTTGCGATGGCCAAAAACCCCACCTGGTATCCACCTCAGTCAATCCGCGACGAACATGCGGCTGATGGCGATCCTCTGCCGAGAATTGTCCCGCCAGGACCCAAAAATCCCTTGGGCACAAGGGCTTTACGTCTTGGTATACCGGGCTACTTGATACACGGCACCAATCGCCCGGCCGGTGTTGGTATGCGTGTGTCACATGGGTGCGTAAGAATGTTTCCCGAAGATGTCGAGTTTCTGTTTGATCGCATTCGTGTGAAGACGGGCGTTCGAATTATTGATGTGCCGATCAAGATCGGTTGGGATGGTGAATATATTGTTGCCGAAGCGCATCAGCTGCTTGAGGTGCCGCAGCGGTGACCAGAAGAAACTGAGAAACACATTGAGATTCTGGGCGCTGATGTTGGGCTACCGGATATTGAATCAATCAGCAAAGACCCATTAACCCACATCACCGAACAATTCATAGCGGCAACTACAGAGCGCGCCGGTCAGCTCGATTGGGATGTTATCGAAGCGATGGCTGAACGCCTAGACGGAATTCCAATTATCGTGGGTCAAAGCATGGTCGTTAGTGAGAACGTAAAAGAGACGGGCATAAAAAACGCCACGACAAGCGTGACGTTCGAATAGATGTTGTAAGTAGTCTTAAATTACTTGGACATCGATTTCTGGAACATACGTTCCATGCTTTCGCGGTTCGCTTCGCAGCAAGCCTGAGCATCTGTAGCAGCGGACAGTGCTTGATCAGCAGTGCTTTGCGCGGCAGCAGCAGCTTGACCAGCGCGGCTAGCAGAAGCACGTGCAGCTTCAGCAGCAGATGCTGCAGCAGAAGCGTCAGCAGCGGCACGATCTGCCGTAGCTTTAACTTCATCCAGGCTTGTTGTTGCACAGCCTGCAGCCATAGCGAGAACAAGTACGAGTCCGCTAGCTCTGAGTGCGGTCTTTTTCATTTGGAAGGTCCCTTGTTAGTTGGATAAATCAGCACGTGTATTATTTCTTAAACTGCATG
>JABIQN010000059.1 GCA_018699395.1 Gammaproteobacteria bacterium | reverse complement strand
GTGATCCACCTCAAAGCAGAGCATGAACATGGGGGAATTGCATTGCAGCGATTCTTGCAGGATGGACCGCTCGGCATTTTACCGCTGGCCGACGGCCGAATTTCTGTTGTTTGGTCAACGACTCCCGACGAGGCAGCACGAGTTATGAAATTGCCGGATGATGAACTTGGTCAAATACTGACGGATGTCTCCGATGGTGTTCTTGGTAGGTTGACCGTAGCGGGCCCAAAGGGTGCCTTTCCTCTTTGTGCCCAGCACGCGGAAAATTATGTCAAGGCTGGTCTTGCTTTGATTGGCGATGCCGCTCACGCCATTCATCCATTAGCGGGTCAGGGCGCAAATTTAGGGCTTCAGGATGCCGCAGAGCTTGCTGGCGTGATCGATGTCGCTATCAGCAACGGCCTGTATCCCGGCGACCGCCCTGTTTTACGTCGTTATGAGCGCGCCCGGAAAGGGGCTAATTTAACGATGTTGCATTTCATGACTGGCCTCAATCGTCTGTTCACGACAGATTCACGCTTGGTGAGAGAAATAAGAATGACTGGTATGCGAATATTTAATCGCAGTGGGCCGGTCCGAGAGCGTGCCGTTAAGGTTGCGCTGGGCGTCAAGTGACGTGCGCAGGGGAGACAATGAATCAACGCCATCATTTAACAAAAATGATGTTTACCGCCGGCAATTGTTACCTACCCATCATCTACTGGTAACCGGCGGTGCACTTGGCTATGATGCTCGCACTAATCGATAGCGTGCGCAGAAGAGACCTCGTTCAATCGAGGCGCCGAAGACGCAACATGCCCGGAAACGCTCAGGCAAAAGGACTGAGTACGCTGATTAGCTCTGGAGAGCGGCCGACACGGCCCACCGAAGGGGTATGTGGCTCAACGAGCCATTGATCTCTCAGGTAGCAAAGGACAGAGGGGCGGCAGACCAGATGCGTCTGCCGCCCTTTATTTTGCAAAATCTGATGGATGAGAGCTAATGGGATCGAAAACAGCACTTTTCGAAAAGCACAACGAAGCCGGCGCTCGCATCGTTGATTTTGGCGGCTGGGATATGCCTCTGCATTACGGGTCGCAGAAGCAAGAGCATCACGCTGTGCGCCAGAACGCTGGTGCCTTCGATGTCTCTCACATGACAATTATTGATTTGTTCGGTGAGGGTGTTCGAGCGTTTCTGCAATATCTGGTTGCGAACGATGTCGCGAAGCTAAGGGATTACGGCAAAGCGCTTTATACTGCCATGCTGAATGCGGGCGGTGGCGTTATCGATGATCTCATCATCTATTACATATCCGACACCAACTACCGACTTGTGGTTAATGCAGCGACTCGCGATAAGGATCTGGCCTGGATTCGAGAGCAAGCCGTATTTTTCGATGTCGGAGTCAGTGAACGTGCGGAGCTGGCGATGATCGCGGTTCAGGGACCGAATGCGCGCCAACTTGCAGCCGACAGCATCGCCGCCGAATACAGAGATGCCGCATTGGCACTGAAGCCTTTCTATAGCCTTCAAGCAGGCGGGGTGTTCATCGCCCGAACAGGCTATACGGGTGAAGACGGTTGGGAGCTTTGCATGCCAGCTGCCGACGCTCCAGAATTTTGGGATCAATTGCTGTCCAGCGGCGTCACGCCTTGTGGTCTTGGTGCTCGCGATACTCTTCGTCTGGAAGCTGCGATGAATCTTTATGGGACCGACATGGACGAATCTATTTCGCCACTTGAGGCCGGTCTTGCGTGGACCATCGGCTGGGAGCCGGCAGAACGAGACTTTATCGGTCGCGGCGCGCTCGAAAAATTACGTAGCTCTCCGAACAGACGACAATTCGTCGGCTTGTTACTGGAAGACAGGGGTGTATTAAGGAACCATCAAAAAGTCGTCGTTGAGGGCATTGGCGAAGGTGAAATTACAAGTGGCGGGTTCTCGCCTAGTATTGGAAAATCTATTGCGCTGGCGAGGGTTCCGGCGGGTGATTACGATCGTGCAATGGTCGAAGTCAGGGGCAAAATGCTGAACGTTCGTATCGTTAAGACGCCGTTCGTTTGCAACGGAAAAATTCGAATCGACATTGAAGGAGAGGCGTTATGAATGAATTACCTGGAGACCTTTTATACACTAAAGATCATGAGTGGCTGCGTCGTGAAGACGACGGGTTAGTGACTATAGGTATTACAGATCATGCACAAGGTGCATTAGGCGATCTGGTTTATGTAGAGCTTCCCGAGATAGGGCAAGACGTTGCCGAGGCTGGTGAGATGGCCGTAGTTGAGTCAGTCAAAGCAGCCTCAGATGTTTACGCACCTATCGGTGGGAGCATCGTAGCCATTAACGAAGAGTTGGCCGATATTCCTGAGAAAATCAATTCTGATCCGTACGGTGATGGCTGGATAGTTCGCATGCAGCCTACGGATACTTTTGATGAAAGTACGTTGATGTCTCCCGACGACTATCAGCAATTTATCGACGATCTGGACGACTGAGAAGAACAATGCCTTTCATACCGCATACAGAAAAAGACACGCGTGAAATGCTGAAAACAATCGGTGTCGATTCTATCGCCGATCTTTTTAACGAGATTCCCACCGAACTGAAGATAGAGCAACTGGAGCATGTTCCAGAGGCACTTAGCGAGATGGAAATTTCACGACTCATGAGGCAGCGCGCCAAGATGGATGGTTCGCCAATGTGCTTCATCGGTGCCGGTGCTTATGAGCATCATATTCCGACCGCCGTATGGGATATCGCAACGCGTGGCGAGTTCTACAGCGCCTACACGCCGTATCAGGCGGAAGCGAGCCAGGGCACACTGCAAGTGATCTACGAGTACCAAACGATGATCACTGAGCTCACCGGGCTCGACGTTAGTAATGCATCACTGTACGACGGTGCGTCAGCGCTGGCCGAAGCATCACTTATGGCAGTTCGGATTAACCGTCGCGTTAAGAGCGGTCGCGTGCTATTGGCACCGGGCGTGAATCCAGTTTACGAACAGGTCGCAGCGGCAATCGCCGGCTCACAGGGATTGACGTTCGAACGACTTCCCAAGGATGTAACAACTGGCAATGTCGATTTTAATTCATTACCGGAGGGCGGCGATCCAGTTGCAGTGGTTCTCCAGCAGCCATCATTTACCGGAACATTGGATGATGTTGATCGCATGACGGATTGGGCGCATGCCAATGGCGCGTTGATGATCGGTGTCGTCAACCCAACATCGTTGGCACTACTAAAGGCGCCGGGACGCTGGGGCACAGAGGGCGCCGATATCGCGATAGGCGAAGGGCAGCCTTTAGGTATCCCAATGTCATCCGGCGGGCCGTACTTCGGTTTCATGACATGCAAAAAAAAGCATGTGCGACAGATGCCGGGACGAATCGTTGGACGTACAACAGATCTCGATGATAATCCCGGCTTTGCGCTGACGTTGCAGGCGCGCGAGCAGCATATCAGACGCTCAAAAGCGACCTCAAACATCTGTACAAATCAGGGCCTCATGGTCACAGCCGCGACAATTTATATGTCTTTGCTTGGCTATGAAGGGCTCGTGAACGTAGCGAATACTTGCCATCACAATACCGCACTGCTCGCCGATGGTCTTTCGGCATTGGACGGAGTCGAACGTTTATTCGACGGGCCGTTCTTTCATGAGGTTGCCTTAAGGTTGAATCGACCGGTTGCACCTTTACTGGAGGCGCTTGCAGACCGCGACATTCTGGCCGGCTTAGATATAACGTCTTTCGTCGGTACGGACGCGTTACTTGTTTGCGCGACTGAAACAAAGACCCAAGGCGATATCGAGGCATGCATCGTGGCATTTTCCGACGTGCTGGCTTCAGCAAATACGAATAGCGCATAGCAGGGAATCAAGTGGCTAAAATTCAATACGGAAACGCTAGCTATCGCATATACGGCGATTTGCCAACTATTGGTAGCCACGCACCGGACATTTCTCTGGTTAATACGTCGCTGCAAAACGTTTCCTTTGCAAGCTTCATGGGCGTGCGAAAAGTGCTGAATATCTTTATCAGCGTCGACACCAGTGTGTGTGCCAAATCGGTTATCGAATTTGATCGTCTTGCTGGTGCGGCTGATGATGTCGCGATGCTGATGGTCTCCTACGATTTACCATTCGCTCATAAACGATTTAAAGGTGAGCACGGGCTCGAGCATGTAATTGGTTTGTCGGCGATTCGCCACGATGGATTTGGCGAGAATTACGGCGTGCGAATTATAGAAGGACCATATGCTGGCATGTTTGCATGCGCGGTTATTGTCTTAGACGAAAATAATACGGTCGTGCATAGGGAGCAGATCGAAGATATCTCCAAAGAACCTGATTATCGCGCGGCATTCCGTGCGCTGGGAATTGAAATAGATGAATAGTCGTATGAGTAGTAAATTGATATTTGAAAAGTCCCGCAGTGGGCGTCGAGCTTTCGCACAAGCACCAGTTGACGCAGAAGCGTCGAAGATTCCGTCGAACTTGATGCGAAACGACAAGCCGCGCTTGCCAGAGGCATCCGAGCTACAGACCGTGCGCCACTTTACACGCTTATCGCAGATGAATTTCTCAATCGACACGCAATTCTATCCATTGGGCTCATGCACAATGAAGTACAACCCGCGAGCGTGTAATGCCTTGGCGTTATTGCCCGAATTTGCCGGGCGGCATCCCCTGGGTCCCGTATCCCATGGGCAGGGCTTTCTGACCTGCATGTTCGAGTTGCAGGAAATGCTGAAAGACGTCACGGGAATGAAAGGCGTTTCGCTGACGCCGATGGCCGGGGCGCAAGGCGAATTGGCGGGCGTTGCGATGATTAAGGCATATCACGAAGCTCGCGGTGATCATGAACGTACCGAAATCATATGCCCCGATGCAGCCCATGGAACAAACCCAGCGACCGCGATGATGTGTGGCTGCCAGGTGGTTGAAGTGCCCACGGGTGCGGAAGGCGATATCGACTTTGATGCGTTGAAATCAGCGGTCGGCCCAAAGACGGCCGGTATCATGCTCACGAATCCCTCAACGCTGGGTGTCTTTGAGCGCCGCATCAAAGAGGTTGCAGATCTTGTTCATGACGCTGGTGGACTGCTGTATTACGACGGTGCCAACCTCAACGCGATTCTTGGCAAAGTTCGACCGGGCGATATGGACTTTGATGTGATTCACATGAATCTACACAAGACGTTCTCGACACCACACGGCGGCGGCGGGCCAGGCTCGGGCGCTGTTGGCGTGAATGATCGGTTACTACCGTTCATGCCGATACCAGTTATTGGTAGTAAGCAGGTCGATGGAGAGACTGTGTATGGCTGGCTTTCCGAGGATGATCTACCACAAAGCATTGGCCGACTGTCCGGCTTTATGGGTAATGCAGGCGTTTTGTTTCGAGCATATGTG
The DNA here is from genome assembly GCA_018699395.1 of Gammaproteobacteria bacterium. Classification (GTDB taxonomy): domain Bacteria; phylum Pseudomonadota; class Gammaproteobacteria; order Steroidobacterales; family Woeseiaceae; genus UBA1847. The sequence continues at coordinate 27,416 of JABIQN010000059.1, read as the reverse complement.
TATATGCGAATGCTTGGGCGTGACGGTATGGAGCGCGTTTCTGAATACGCCACGCTCAATGCGAACTATCTTTCCTCAAGATTGAAGGAGGCTGGCTTTGAACTAGCGTTCCCAACGCGCCGGGCGAGTCATGAGTTCATTGTCACACTGAAACGTGAGGCACGATCATTGAATCTGACGGCGATGGACCTCGCCAAAGCGCTTCTGGACAAGAATTATCATGCCCCGACGACTTATTTCCCATTGCTGGTGCCCGAGTGCCTACTCATCGAGCCAACCGAAACAGAAAGTAAGGAAACCCTGGATAATTTTGTTACCGCAATGATCGAAATCGCGACGGCAGCCAAGGAGGGCGCCGAGTTTAAGGATGCGCCTTACACCATGCCAGTGCGACGACTGGACGACGTGAAGGCAGCCCGGCAACTGGATCTAGCCTACCGACCTGAGTAGGCACGCTCAGAGAGCGTGATCTTGGTAGTCGCGTCGACGGTCTGATTTTGTTGCAATAGGGAACCGCTGAGCCCCAATTAGTCGGGAGTAGTAGAGTGCGTGCGCGTATTATGGTCGCATAATTGGCCCAGTAACTAATTTAGGAAAACTATGACAAAGGTCAGGATTTTGATCGCAGCTTCGTCGCTGCTTTCAAGCATGACGGCTATAGCCGCAGAAGACACTGCTTGGGCAGAAACGCTTGAACGCATATCCTCAGGTGTGGTTTCGATTCGTATTGATAGCACTCGCGCTTTTGATACCGAGTGGAACACTTCGTCCCAGGCGACTGGTTTCGTCGTCGATGCCGAGCGCGGTATTATCCTCACAAATCGTCATGTTGTGACGCCCGGTCCAGTCACTGCTGAGGCGGTCTTCAAGAATAACGAAGAAGTGCGACTGACAGCGATTTACAGGGATCCAATCCACGATTTTGGGTTCTATCGCTATGACCCCGCCGAGCTGCAATACATTAAACCCGCCGAATTGCCGCTGGTGCCCGGCGGCGCAGGTATCGGCAAGGAAATTCGCGTTATCGGTAACGATGCAGGTGAGCAACTTTCGATCTTGGCGGGCACCATTGCGAGGCTTGATCGACAAGCACCGGTATACGGTCGTGGTAAATACAACGATTTTAATACCTTCTATTATCAGGCGGCATCCGGTACCTCGGGCGGATCTTCCGGCTCGCCTGTTGTCAATATTGATGGCGAGGTAGTTGCACTAAACGCCGGCGGAGCCCGCTCCGCCGCAAGCAGCTTTTTTCTGCCGCTGGATCGTATTGATCGCGCCTTGCAGGAAATACGATCTGGCCGCGAAGTGACTCGAGGTACGCTGCAAACGACTTTTCAAAGTAAACCATTTGATGAGCTGCGACGTTTGGGCTTAACACCAGAATCCGAACGTCTCGCCCGACTCGAGGGCGAAGAGCAAACCAGTATGTTGGCGGTTGACCAGGTTATTCCGAATTCATCTGCGGCCGGCAAGATAGCACCTGGTGATATTCTGATCCGTATAAATGGTCAAATGATTACTGAATTCGTGCCGCTCGGTGCTGCGCTCGACAGCAAAGTCGGTGAAGAGATCGAGATCGAGGTTGAACGCGGCGGCAGACATATCGTACAAATGATTGCGGTCGAAGATTTACACGCGATAACGCCGGATGAATATCTGGAGTTCGGTGACGGCATTGTCAATACGTTGTCCTACCAACAAGCTCGACACTACAACCGACAGGCGAGTGGCGTTTATGTAGCCAATCCCGGTTATCTGCTGTCGAAGGCAGCAATTCCGCGTGGTGCCGTTATTGTCGAGATGGACGGTGAGCCGATGGAAAATCTGGATGATTTCGAAGCGGTGCTGAACGAACTTGCCGACGGCGAACGTGCCACGGTTCGTTATGTCAACATGGAGAATCCACAGAACTCCGTAGTACGCCTTCTGGAGATGGATCGTGTTTGGTTTCCCGTAAAGCGATGCATTCGGGATGACGACACAGGCGCATGGCCATGTCGCATGCTTGCGGCCGGTCCGGAGTCGCCGCCCGTCGAAGTCGGAAGCACAAAACTGAACGACTACGATGATCCGCGCCTGCAAAAGATTGCGCCGTCATTGGTCATGATAACGTTTGATCTTCCGTATACGCTATCGGGTGTCTCGGAACGACACTACTACGGCACAGGATTGATCGTCGACAAAGAGCGTGGCTACGTTGTAGTCGACCGCAACACAGTCCCAATAGCCATCGGTGATGTGAAGATTACATTTGCCGGCTCTCTTGAGGTTGACGCGAAGATTGTGCAGCTACACCCATTGCATAACTTCGCAATTGTTTCCTATGACCCGAAGAGCATCGGTGATACGCCCGTCGAAAGTGCGGAATTCAATACGACACCTCTTACGCCGGGTGACGATGTTCTGGTCGTGGGCATCAAGCCTGATCATCAGCTCGTGCATCAGGAAAGTAAAGTTTCATCAGTAGATCCATTGGCGCTGCCGTTATCGAGAACATTACGTTTCCGTGATTCGAATATTGAGGGAATCGATCTCGTTACAGCGCCGACGGACTTCGACGGTGTATTGGTCGATAACAAAGGCCGTGTGTCGGCGAGTTGGTCGAGCTTTGTACTGCAGTCGGGCGGCGAAGCAACGCAATTTAATCGAGGCGTCGGCAGTGAGGTGATTTCACAGTTTCTGGACATAGTTCGTGACGGCCGACCGTTCTATTCATTAGAAGCTGAGTTCGTCTATGCGCCGTTGTTTGCGGCACGCAAGATGGGTGTTGATGAAGAGTGGATCGCTCGACTGGAGAAAAATAATCCGGCGCGGCGCCGCGCCCTGAGCATTACGCGACTGGTTGCAGATACTGCTGCTGCGAAATTACTCAAGAATGGTGACATCGTTTTAGCGATCGATGGTGACGTTGTGACGTCTTATCGAGCGCTGGAAAACGCCGTGCAAAAACCGGAAGTACTGGTAACTGTATGGCGGAATGATAGGGTTCATGAATTGTCAGTTGAAACAGCTGAATTGAGCGGCCGCGGTATCGATAGGGCTGTTTCTTGGGCGGGCGCGCTGTTACAAGACCCGCATCGGGCCATGGCAGCTCAACGCGGTATCGCGACCGACGGTGTTTATGTCGCCTATTTTAACTATGGGTCTCCAGCGACACGTTACGGTCTGTGGGCTGGACGCCGAGTTGTTGAAGTGAATGAGGTTGCAACACCAAACTTGCAGGCATTTATCAACGCCGTGAAAAATACCGAGCATCGAGAATCAGTTCGACTGAAAACCGTTACCTGGAATGGTACGGCAGAAGTCATTACCTTGAGACTCGATAACGAATACTGGCCGGCTTACGAGATTCGTCGTAGTGATGACGGTTGGAGACGCACTGCTTTTGGTTCTTAAGGCCGCGATAGTTTTATTAATATTTGCCGTCGTGAATTTTTTCTACGCGCAGATACTATAAGCATCATGATGAAAACGGTGAGTGGGTTTACATGAATTATAAACTGGTAACAAACAAATTAGTTGAGGAGTGGAAATGAAATCAGTGTTGATAGCATTTGTAGCCATTATCCTCGTCGGCTGTGCGAGTGGCTCAGCCCTTGTGGTTGGTCAAGTTAGGCCAGCAATTGAAGATTTCAATGCTGTGACTATATTTAGGGCGATGCCAGAAAGAGCCGAGGAAATAGCGATAGTCAAGGCATCGTCTGGTATGGGCTTAACGCAGCAACAGCGTCTTGACTACGCATTTGATGAGCTAAAAAAGCAAGCCGCCAAATTGGGCGCAACCGCTATAGTAATTACTGACCGTGATACGCTGGCAGGAGATTACATTAGGGAGACAGAAATTATCGAAGGAGTCGCTGTCTTTATGGAGTAATACTTTCTTTAATCAATCAGTTATCACCTCAATGGCTACACATGCACCAAATTTCCTTCTCGTCTGTTTGTGTCTAGTTAACTAAGCTAAATTTCAATCATTCTAAATCTTTGCAATATCAAAGATTTAGGCGTATTCCTATGTCGCAGATTAATTTAGAGAGAGTCATTATGAAAAAGGGAATAATAGTAATTACGCTAGCTACGTTAGTGGGATGTGCTGCAGCTCCATCCAGTATTCAGCCGGCATCTGTATCAAGAATTCCCTATACAACCATGGCTTGTAGAAATGTAGAGATGCTTCTTGCGCAAGAAATAAGTAATCTGGAGGGATTGTCAGGTGAACAGCGCGCATCTAGAAATTGGGTCCTTGCACTGAGCTTACTCATCATACCTAGGATTGGCGCTTTGACAGATAATCAGGAAGATGAAATAGCCCAAAGTAAAGGTAAAATTATCGCTATGCAGGACGAATTTACAAGGCGTTGTCTTGACGATGATTGATGGATCACACTGCAGTTAAATTAAAATCTGACTGAGGATCATCTGAATTGTCCAGACGAAATACTAAGAGTAAAATAATTATAGAAAGAGGTCATTAGGCCTATTTTTTATTTTTCTAAAATACCGACATGAACTTTATTGCCTCACCTATCGGCGTCATCGCCATTCTTGCGATTGTTGCTATCGCAGCTGTCATGTATGAACCAGCTAAATATGTTGGTGTTTGGCGAGAACTCGCTAAGCTGTATGAAACTAATAAACAGCCGATATCTGTCACTTTTAAAGGTGAGAGCATTAAGGTCGGACGGCTTGATTATTCGCAAGTCGATATTGCATTGAATGATGATGGATTCTGGATTCTTCATGTTGGCATTAGTCCTCAGAAAGCACCAGCTTGTATTCAGGTGCCCTGGAATTGCGTTCGTTATAGGCAAGAAAAACAGAATAGGCAGAATTTTCAAATACGAGGGAAAAAACCGATTGAGCTGTGGGTAGCGTCGGAGCTGGGTACAGCTATGCAGCGGCGCAGCGAGCGCTACACGCTTGAAGACGAGTTGGGGTGAGGGCTCTCATCTCATAGTGCGCCGAGTAAGTCAGTCAGTAGCCTCATTGAGTTCTGCGGCGAGTGCTTCCCATGTGGTTAGGGGTAGCTCGCAGTGGGTGCCAACACACCTGTAAGCAACTGATTCACCTTCATGCGCCACTTTATCGGCTAATGCACCCGGTAGGTTTTCCTCGTTCGCATCGATCGCGAAAATCATCCGTTGTGGCGCGTATAACTTGGCTGCTGAGTCACGCCAACGCTCAATTTCCTCAGACTCACCACGAATTACAATAATCTCTGGGTGATGCAGGTATTCCTCCAGCGCAGTTATCAAGCTGACATGTCCGTGCGGATATTCTTTGATACCCTGCCATGCACCTTTAAGTGTCCGTTCGGCGGCATCCAGGTAACGCGTTTCGCCGAGCAGAAAGCCTAGCCGTTGCAATGCGAATGCAGCGACTCCGTTGCCAGATGGCACAGCTTCGTCCGCTATTGATTTGGGCCGATGAATTAGCGTTTCATGATCGTTCGCGGTGAAGTAGAAAGCACCGCGTTCGAGATCTTCAAAGTGTTCGAGTATGAGATCGGCCAGCTGTATAGCGAACGACAGATGCTTTGTACTCCAGTTTGATTGTAGTAACTCCAGAAGTGCATCGAGCAGGAATGCATGGTCATCGAGGTAAGCCGGGAAACGAACTTGCGCATCCTTGTAGCTGGCCAGCAATCGATCGTTCTTAATCAGGTTTTCTCGGATAAAATCAACAGCTCTTACAGCTGCCAAAGTGAGCTCTGGTCTGTTCAGCGCGCGACCCGAAATTGCCAGACCGCGGATAGCCAGCGCGTTCCATGACGTTAATTGTTTCTCGTCACGCCCGGGTGCGATACGAGTCTCACGTTCAGTCAGCAAAATCTTCTTCGAGCGTTCGATCGCAGCAAAGTCATCGTCATTAGCGATTGGCGCACGCACAGTGAGGTGCCATTGCCCTTCGAAATTCGTATCCATATCGAGACCAAAGCGATTGGCAAATACGGTGTAGTCGTCACCCAGCAGTTTTTGAGCCTGTTCGGGCGTCCACAAGTAGTACACGCCTTCTTCACCTTCCGAGTCCGCATCACGTGACGAAAAGAATCCGCCATTGTCCGCCTGCATATCAGCGAGCATCCAGTCAGCTGTCGCATTTGCTGTGTCGAAGAACGACGACTCGCCGGTCGCGATCGCCGCTTGCGCGTATAGGGCCAGCAATGGACCGTTGTCGTACAACATTTTCTCGAAATGCGGAATCTGCCAATACTTATCGACTGAGTAACGACAAAAGCCACCACCGATATGATCAAAAATGCCGCCGTCTGCCATGCGAGTCAGTGTCAATGTCGACATCAGTAACGCGTCAAGATCCGGTTCAGCATCGTTGGCGGTGGTGCGCCATTGGCGCAGAAGCCTGTCTATCGTCGTTGCATGGGGGAACTTGGGTGCTGGGCCAAATCCACCAAAGTCCCGATCGAAGTTTTGCGCGAAAGTATCTCGAGCCCTTTGCAGTGGCGTGGCGTCGAGAATAACGTCTTCGTCACTACGGCTTGGTTCGATTTTCTTGAATACGCCCAGCAACTGTTCGCTCTGCGCACGTACCGTGTCTCGCTGTTCCTCAAAGTACACCGCGACTTTTTCCAGTAAGTCCGCAAACGCGGGCATGCCATGACGAGCTTCATTCGGGAAGTAGGTGCCGCCAAAAAACGGCCGCTGGTTTTCTCCGTCAAGGAACATGGTCAGGGGCCAGCCACCACCACGTTGGGTTAGCAGCTGATGAGCAGTTTGATAGATTTTATCGACGTCGGGTCGCTCCTCACGATCGACTTTCACGTTGACGAACAAGCGATTCATCACCGCTGCTATCGAATCATCCTCAAAAGACTCATGCGCCATGACATGACACCAGTGGCATGCAGAATAGCCCACCGACAGTAATATTGGCTTTCCTGTTTTCCGAGCCTCCTCAAAGGCCTCGTTTCCCCATGGAAACCAGTCCACAGGATTTTCAGCGTGCTGCTGCAGATACGGACTGGACTCATCAGCGAGGCGATTTGGCATTTATTCGATTCCTGTGGTGGTAGCCACTATGACGCGGTCTGGAAACTGACTATGATACGTATCTTAACTCGATGACTGACAGGATTTCATGCTGACATATCCCGAGATCGATCCGATCATATTTGCGCTCGGACCACTCAAAGTTCGCTGGTACGGCTTGATGTACGTCATGGCTTTCCTGTTCGCCTGGTGGCTGGCAAAATGTCGCTGCCAGCGCGCTGATTCTCCGGTTAACTCCGAGCAGGTTGATGATCTTCTTTTCTATGGCATGCTCGGCGTAATTGTCGGCGGCCGTGTTGGCTATGCGATTGTCTACGGCTGGGATCAACTCACCAGCGATCCGTTGTACCTGTTCAAGATTACGCAAGGCGGTATGTCATTCCACGGCGGACTCGCCGGAGTTATGACGGCCATGTGGCTGTATGGCCGAAAGCTGGGTCACTCGATCTGGAGGATGACAGATTTCGTCGCACCCATCGTGCCGCTTGGTCTCGGTTTCGGCCGCATAGGAAATTTCATCAATGGTGAGCTCTGGGGAAAGCCCACAGATGTTGCCTGGTCATTCATCGTAAACGGCGTATCCGTGCACGCATCGCAACTCTATGAGGCCATTCTTGAGGGCTTCCTGTTGTTTTTTATCTTGTGGTTCTACTCATCCAAACCGAGGCCATATCTAGCTGTTTCAGGAATGTTCTTACTGCTCTATGGTATTTTCCGTTTTGCAGTCGAGTTTTACCGCATTCCGGATGCCCATCTCGATTATCTGGCCTTAGGTTGGGTCACGATGGGACAAATTCTGAGCGTGCCAATGGTTTTGGCCGGACTTGTGCTCGTCGTCATGGCTTATTGGTCGGCGGAGGCGAAAACCTAAGATGCGTCAATATCTTGATCTCATGCGTCATGTACGGGACAACGGCACGGTCAAGGAAGATCGCACGGGTACCGGTACGGTCAGCGTATTTGGCCACCAGATGCGCTTCGATCTTAGCGAGGGTTTTCCCCTTGTTACCACCAAGAAACTTCACCTGCGTTCGATTATCCATGAGTTGCTGTGGTTTTTAACGGGTGACAGCAACATCAAATATCTGAAGGACAATGGCGTTTCGATCTGGGACGATTGGGCGGATGACAATGGTGATCTGGGACCGGTTTATGGTGTGCAATGGCGCAACTGGCCAACACCCGATGGGCGTTCTATTGATCAGATATCGCAGATAATGCAGCAGCTGCGCGAATCACCGCATTCCCGACGCATCATGCTAAGCGCATGGAACGTTGGGGAAATTGAGAACATGGCATTGCCACCATGCCATTGTTTGTTTCAGTTCTACGTTGCTGATGGCAAGTTATCCTGCCAGTTGTACCAACGGAGCTGCGATATTTTTCTCGGCGTACCGTTCAATATCGCATCCTATGCGCTGCTCACACACATGCTCGCCCAACAGGCGGATCTTGATGTTGGTGACTTTGTCTGGACGGGCGGCGACTGTCATCTGTATTCCAATCACCTGGAACAGGCGGATGAACAGCTCAGCCGCAAGTTGTTAGCGTTGCCGCAATTAGCGATCAAACGTAGGCCGAACAGTATCTTCGACTATCAGTATGAGGATTTTGAAATCGTAAATTACGAGTCCCACCCACACATCAAAGCCGCGGTCGCGGTCTAGCAGGAACGTTCATGATCAGTATTATTGTCGCCGCGTCGACGAACAACGTGATCGGCATGCAGGGTGGGTTGCCCTGGAAAATATCGGATGACTTGAAACGATTCAAAGCACTAACGATGGGCAAGCCTATCGTGATGGGTCGTTTGACATGGGAGTCTATTGGGCGACCATTGCCGGGACGTCAGAACATTGTGATTACACGACAGTCAGACTTCTCTGCTGATGGATGCGACGTCGTTGCTTCACCGGCAACAGCGCTCGCCGCCGCGGGCGACGCTGAAGAAATCATGGTTATCGGCGGCAGCCAGATTTACGATCTGTTTCTGCCGAAGGCTGGACGGCTGTATTTGACCCGCGTTCATATAGACGTAGAAGGCGATGCATTTTTTCCAGAAATCGCTGAAGATATCTGGAAAATTGTTGATTCAGAAGAACACGCTGCGACCGAGGTGAATCAGTTTTCCTTTGAGTTCAGGACTTACGAACGGACAGATTGCCCGGCGACTTGAATCACTCGTGGAATGCACTTATCTAATTTGACGGCGGTGAGTTGTCGGCCCCAGACGCAGCCAGTGTCAACGCTGATGAGGTCTGGCGTCATGACTAAGCCGAGCTGCGACCAGTGCCCGAAGACTACTCGTATTTCGGCGGTAGCCCGGTCTTCGGCCATGTACCAGGGCAGCAGATTTTTCCGTGCGTGCCACGGCGCTCCGTTGTGTGAGAAATTCAATCGGTCATTCGCTGTGATCATACGCATACGAGTCAGGCAATTGATTATGAATCGCAGCCGTTTGTAACCACGCAATTTTTCGGACCAGCTAGTCGGTGTATTGCCATACATTTTCTCCAGCAATATTCGAAAATCACCAGTCTGAAGTTCGTTTTCAACTTCAGCAGCGCACGCCATTGTCTTTCTTAAAGACCACGTTGGGTGAATTCCAGCATGAACCATCATCGTATTCAAGCCTACGTCATAGTGTGCCAATGGGCGGTGTCTTAGCCACTCGCAAAGCTCACCAGCATCAGGCGCATTGAGTAGTTTTTGGAGAGACTCAGAATACTCTCCACCCTCAATGGCATTAGCCTCGAGCGCCAATAGGTGCAGGTCATGATTACCCAATACGGTAATTGCAGACTCGCCTAGGCCTTTTATATAGCGTAATGTTTCCAGGGACTTGGGGCCTCGATTTACGAGGTCACCGACAAACCAAAGTGTGTCGCGGGACGGATCGAATTCCAATGTATCAAGGAGCCGTCGAAGCGGGTCATAGCATCCCTGAATGTCGCCGATCGCGTATACGGCCATGTGGTTTGACCTAGTTTAGTAGTCCGGGTACGGCAAGCGTAAACGGCGCGATAGGCGCGTCAAATGCAACTCCACCGTCCGTTTCCATATGATACATACCCTGCATAGCACCGACTGGCGTTTCGAGCACCGCACCACTGGAATAGCGAAATTCTTCACCGGGGCTGAGGTACGGTTGTTCGCCGACGACGCCGTCTCCACTAACCTCTTGTACCTTGCCGTTTGCATCGGTGATGATCCAATGACGACTGATCAACTGTGCTGCCACATCACCACTGTTTGATATCGTGATGGTGTACGCGAATACATAGCGATCAGCATTCGGCTCGGATTGATCATCAATATAGCTGGTCGCTACCTGAATTCTGATATCACATTGAGTTTCTTGCATCGCGATATTCTAACTTAAGCGACCGGCGAGATGGTTACTGAGTTCGACGTATTTCAAAATACTAATTTGCTCGGGTCGCAGTCCGGAATCGATATCAACGGCTTCAAGATCAGCGACCTCAGCGATATCTTTAAGGGAGTTGCGTATGGTTTTCCGACGCTTCATGAATGCACTAGTCACAATTTTCGACAACAACACGTCATCTTGAATATCGAATGTACCCGATGGCAAGGGGTCGAGTTGAACGACAGCCGATGTGACCTCTGGCGGTGGGTCGAAGGCTGACTTATCAACGTTGAACAGTGACTCGATGTTGAGATGACAGCCAAGCATGATCCCCAATCGACCATAGGCCTTACTTCCTGGTCCGGCCGCCATTCGATCCACAACTTCTTTTTGCAACATAAAGTGCATGTCGATAATGCGGTCTCTGAATTTCAGCAGGTGAAAGAGCAGTGGGGTGGAGATGTTATAGGGAAGATTGCCGACAATGCGAAGCCTGTCACCCAACGTCGAATAATCGAATGACAGCGCATCAGCCTCATGAATGCTCACCGCCGGATTGTCGCGGTACTGGCACTTAAGTCGGCTGACGAGATCGCGATCGAGCTCAATAGCATGTAGGTGGCCCGCATCAGCAGCCAGCGTAGTAGTGATCGCCCCCCGACCCGGACCGATTTCAACTACGATATCGTCTTTGGTCGCATGAATTGAGCGCAAGATGGCGTCGACGACACCCGAATCGATTAGGAAGTGTTGACCGAAACGTTTGCGTGAGCGATGGCCCGGCATCAAGTAGACGCCATGGTTTTTGCGAGCTTTATTGCGGCGATGAGACTACCCGCATCGGCCGTGCCAGTACCGGCCAGATCGAACGCTGTTCCATGATCGACGGAGGTACGAATGATGGGCAAACCCAAGGTTACGTTAACCGCATGTCCAAATCCCGCGTATTTCAATACAGGAAGGCCCTGGTCGTGATACATGGCGAGGATGGCGTCTTTATGGCCGGCTGCGGGTGTAAATGCGGTGTCTGCGGCTAATGGTCCGCGAATGTTCATTCCAGACTTCGACAGCTCCTCGATAACGGGCGCGATAACGTCATTGTCCTCTTTGCCTATATGACTGCCTTCACCAGCATGTGGGTTGAGGCCACAGACCACGATCTCCGGAGTCTCGATTCCAAATTTTGACCTAAGATCGTCATGCAGAATTTGTAGTACGTCAGTTAAGCGTTTTTTGGTGATGAAGTCAGGTACATCTCGTAGTGGTATATGTGTACTCGCTAGAGCAACCCGGAGGTCGTCAGCGACCAGCAACATGACGGGGAGTTCTCTGCCAGTTAGCTCTGCTAGGAATTCAGTATGGCCTATAAAATTTATGCCTGAGTCAGCGATGACGTTCTTGGCTAGTGGGGCCGTGACCATTCCGGAGAAGCGACCGTTGAGGCAACCCTGGACGGCCAGCTCAAGCCCATCCAATAGAGTCTTGGCATTCGCAGAATCGGGACGTCCGGCTTCGACTGGTGCTGGAAAAGGCATGTCGATCACCGTCAAGCGATCATCGAGTAATGATGCGTCGCCGATAACAATGATGTCAGATAGAAATTCCGTATCAACAAGCGAAGAACAGAGCTCAGGGCCGATGCCAGCCGGCTCTCCAGCAGTGATTACAAGGGGTTTATCGAGCACCATATCTAGATGCGCGAGTCGACGAAAGCCTCATCTCGCATTCGTTGCAGCCACAGCAAGGTTTCCTCTTCCTGTTTGCCGTTGCGGATGCGACCGATGCAGTTAATTTCTTTTAGCTCTTCAGTGTTGTCGTAGACGCGACGACCGAGGACTTCAAGAATATGCCAGCCGAATTGCGTACGGAATGGTTCGGTTAGCACGCCGACTTCAGCTGCATCTGCTGCGACCCTAAATTCAGGAGTATAAGCAGATGCTTCTGCCCAACCTAGATCGCCGCCAAGGCCTGCAGAACCGGTATCGTCGGACAGTAACTTGGCTTGCTCTCCAAAATCTTCACCGCCGCGAATTTTATCGATTGCGCCATTCAGTTTCTGCTTTGCCGTCGCATCGTCAATAATTTCGTTTGGCTCGACCAAAATGTGCCTGATCTTCGACTGATTTATTTCGCTACGCTCAACGGTAAGTCGTAAGTCATCGACTTTGACTATATGCAGACTATTCGATGTCCTGAATGGCTCAGTGATGTCGCCTGCTTTCATGTTCTGTAAAACACTGATGAATATCGATGGGATCTGCTGACCGCTCAACCACCCGAGGGACCCGCCTTCGAGTGCCGTTAGGCCTTCAGAGTAACGTACTGCGAGCTCGCGAAAATCGGTGTTGTCTTGCAGTTGCGAATAAATATCCGCTGCGCTTTGCTCTAAAGCCAGAACGACATTTGATGATGCCGATTCCGGAATTGATAAGAGGATGTGCGATAACTGCCAATCAGAATTGACGACAACATTGTTTTCGATGTCCAGCTTGCACTGTGTAATTTCACGCTCGGATACCTGGATTTTGCGCGTGACTTCAATGCCTGTTAGTTCTCTGAGCGTCAAGTCTTCACGTAGGCCCTCGCGGAATTCGGCGTAGCTGACATTGTCTTTGGCAAGCAACGCTGGCATTTCTTCAAAACGTACGCCGTTTTGATCGGCAATATGCTGTATCGAATCATTTAGGTACTGATCAGAAATCTGGTCGGTAAGACCGATGTTCTTCGCACGCTGCATCTGAAGCTCGAGAAGGATTAATTTCTCCAAAACCTGTTTATTCAGTATGTCCTCTGGCGGCATTTGTATGTTTTGATTTGCCGATTGTAGCTTGATTAGTTCCAACTGTTTCCGGAACTGACTCTTAAGGACGATGCCTTCATTGACGATCGCGGCGACGCCGTCGAGAAACTCGCCATCCTCGGAAAGTTCGTCGGCAACCACAACGGGCGCCATTACCAATGCGACCATAGCGCATAAGTGAATGATTTTTAACACAATTTACTACCGAAGATCTGCAGAATAGCCAAGAATACCACGTTCAAGGAGTTTGTCAGCGGCTGTGCCAACACTCGTCATCCCTTTTAAGACTAATTGCAGACCAAAGGATGAATCACGAGTTCCATCACGTGTCGATATATGACGTCTTGAGACAAGACGCAAACCCCAACAGCAGCTCTCATACTCGAGACCAAAAAACTGTTCGAGCACTTCCTGATCACGGAACGAAAAGTTATAGCGGCCCACAAAATTCCAACGACTTGCTATTGGCCAGGACCACGACAGATCACCTTGCTTCAGCGAGTTCCTGCGAAAGCGGTAGGCGAGATTCAGTATCTTATTGTCAGCTGGCCGATATTGCAGTCGGGCCTCAGACTTTGTCATATCTTCTACGCTAGACCCCCATTGGTGGCCGAAGTCGAAATTAACGTTCTTGAATAATAGAAAGCGAAGTTGAGCGATGTAGTCAGATGTTTCTGTTGTTGTCATCGCGGGATCAGACAATCTTACAGTTCGATCACTGAGGTACCGTGTTTGACCAATAGTTGCTGACATCAGTTCACGACCCGTTGATAGATTCAGTATTCGCGTCGTAATGCCGACACTGATGTGATCGGTATCCCCGATTCGATCAATACCCAAATAGCGATTTTTTCGGAAAAGTTGAACGAGATTCATGTCGGGTGTGATCGTATCGAAGATTGGCAGGTTGTCCTGATCGCGCTGCGGTATGTGGACGTAAAGCAATCGTGGCTCGATAGTCTGAACTCGATTTGAATTTTTCATACTGCGCTCGAGGATTAAACCAGTGTCTAGGCTCGTGATTGGTATTGTACGTGTCAGGCTGGTCTGCTCGCCCGGCAGCATGTTCTTTAATTTATAACGCGTGTAATCCATTGCAACGGCCGGAGTAACGAACCAGCCTGGCCGCGTTATTGGTAGTTCCAGTTTCGGTGCAGCGTTGAATCTCCAGCCGGTTATGCCAACATTGCGATCGAAATTAACGATCTCACCGTCAATGCCAAAGCGAAATCCAAGCGGCATATCCCAACTACCGTTGACGAGAATCTGTGGCAAGCGCCGATACGGTTGCTGATCTGCTGCGATTGTATCGTCAATCGTTTGGTAATCCTGAACTTGTCCGAGCACCGAGAAGTTTGGTGAGTAATAGTCGAAACGGATGTTCCGGTTCAGGTGAGTGATACTGGAAACGCTAAGACTGCCACCTAGATCTTCGTAGTATTGGCTATCCGAAACTTCACGTAGATTTATCTGATTGCGCCAGCCGTTGCCAAATAAGGTTAGATGTTGGAATCTGAATTGGTGACGTGCTGCATTTATGATGTCGTCATCCGGTAGGTAATCGGCAGCAATAACACCTTTATTTCGCTCCGTCAGGTAGCGAAATTCTGTTGCGATCTGTACGCCACGATTGGTCAGTAATCTTGGCGTGATCATCGCATCATAGTTGGGTGCGATATTCCAGTACCAGGGCACGCGAATTTCGTTACCGCTGCGACCAGAACTGCCAATCTCGGGAGTTAGTACACCTGATTTTCGCGCGTCACCAATGGGGAAAGACAAGTATGGTGCATATAGGATCGGGATGCCCTTGAACTTCAGCTGTATACCTTTTGCGGTGCCGACGCCTTTTTTTGTGTCAAGCACTATCGATTTTCCTTGCATTAGCCAGTCTTCGGAACCGGGCGGGCAAGTGGTGTACTTAACGCCATCCAGCGTTAACTTACCGTCTTGATTGATCTCGAGGGCATCTGCGGCGCCACGTCCGCTGCTCATGCCGATCGAGAACTCAGCGCCTTCGAAGCGTATGCGGCCGTTTCCGTAAGCGAACTCGGCAGAATTACTATGAATTTGTGTGCGGGGATCTTCATAGCGCACGCCGCCTTCGAGATGCAGTGCTTTGTACAGAGGGTCGTATCTCGCGCTGTCTGCGCTCATAAGTTTCGTATCGCGCCGAAGCATGACGCCGCCAGACATGGTTGCCGTCGGCGAAGCGCCAGAGGTAGACTCGAGGCGACCTGCCTCAAGTTGTATCGTTTCTGGGTTCGCCAACGGTGTTGCTAGAATGAATGGGTTCGTTGAAAGTGGCTTGCCGAGTGACGTTTGGCACGAATCAGGCGCAGCCGCGTTCGTATTTATGGCAGCTAGTAGCAGACACGCAGATATCAGTGGTTTGGAGGACAAATCAATTTCGAGTTAGGTTTCGGCCGAAGCCATCAAAGACGGGATGTTAACAGGCATTCTTACTTGATACCTTCGCATAGTTTTATATATGCTTCAACGTGTTACGGAGAGAACCGATTAGCCAAAAAGATGCCTCTGCTGACTCTCGTCTGGCTGGACTTCGCGACTGGATTAGCAATATCGGGCCAGTTGCTGATGCTGATGTCGCTCCCGCATCCGACGATGCCAGTTTCCGACGTTACTTTCGATTGCGAAAGGGGGGTAAAAGCTTCATCGCAATGGATGCGCCGCCACCGCAGGAGGACTGCTGGTCGTTTGTACGGATAGCCGGATATCTAGAGGCGATGCAACTCAATACACCACGCGTTATCGAGGCTGATATAGAAAACGGTTTTTTGCTGCTTGCGGACTTGGGTAGCGAACAATATATCAACACCCTCAAAACAGATCCTGATAAAGCTGACAGTCTTTATTCTGATGCGATGGACGCTCTGCTATTGATGCAATGTCGCGGCAATGTGTATCAGGAGAGTTTGCCGCCGTACGATAGTGAATTACTTCGCCTTGAACTTTCACTGTTTCGGGATTGGTTATGCGACACGCATTTGAATCTCAAATTTAGCGATTCCGACGAAAAAAGTTGGCTGGCTTGTTGCGATCTCCTTGTCGATAACGCCTTACGACAGATGCAGGTATTTGTGCATCGCGACTATCATTCTCGCAACCTCATGGTCATGCGCGATAACAATCCCGGTATTTTGGATTTTCAGGATGCAGTGGAGGGACCGCTTACCTACGATCTAGTCAGCTTGCTAAAAGACTGCTATATCCATTGGCCTGCAGATCAGGTTCGTCTATGGGCGCTCTACTTTTATGAACATCTGGATGAAGCCATACGAAAGCAGATGGACGAACAACAGTTTTTCACTTACTTCGAGTTGATGGGAGTGCAGCGACACCTGAAAGCGGCCGGGATTTTCTGTCGCTTGAATCATCGCGATGGTAAGCCAGCCTATTTAGGCGACGTTCTTGCTGCGCTCAATTATGTTGTCGAGATATCTCCTTATTACCCAGAGTTGGAGTTTCTTGCCCGGTTAATAACGGAACAAATCGTACCAGCCTGGGATTCTGTGGAATGAAGGTCATGATTCTTGCCGCTGGGCGTGGCGAGCGATTGCGGCCACTAACCGACTCGATACCAAAAGCTCTCGTTGAAGTTCGCGGGCAAAGTCTGCTCGAACGGCATCTCGACAAGATCCGCGATGCAGGGATAAGTGATGTCGTAATCAACCTTGGTTGGAAGGGTGAGAAAATTCGGGACAGACTGGGTTCAGGATCACGGTTTGGATTGAATATTGAATTTAGCGATGAGAGTGATAACGTCCTCGAAACGGGCGGTGGAGTGTTCAAGGCCTTACATCTGCTCGGCGATGATGCGTTCCTGGTTGTGAACGCCGATATCTATTCAGATATGCCTATACCGCAAATCAACCTGCCCGAGTCTAGTTTAGGTCATCTGGTTCTTGTACCGTCTCCTGCTTATCGTGATGGTGGGGACTTCGAGCTTGTTGACGGAAAAATTCAGAACGGCGAATCTCCCATACTGACTTTCAGTGGTGTCGCTCAATACCGTGCTGAGATTTTCGAAGGATGCGAGCAGGGGAGATTCTCAATTGTTCCACTTTTACGGAAATTTGCCGATGCAGGCCGACTGAGTGGATCTCTTTACGAAGGCTTCTGGGCTGACATTGGTACTCCCGAGCGTCTCGCTGCACTCAAGTAACGCGTAGCGAGAAATACTCGCCGAGTTATTCCGGAGGTTTATTAGCCAGATATTCTGACTTCCAGGGCAGTGCTATGTAGAAGCGGTCGTAACCGGTAGGGTGGCCGTGGGAAATAAAACGTTCAATCGGTCCCGGGCCAATCTTGCGATATTCAATTAGCCGTATGGCCACTGGGGCAAAACGAGAGGTCAACATGAATTCGAAAATAATAATATTTTCATGGCATTCTCCCGATTACAAAGGTAGTTGATTTAGGAGGTGTGGTAGAAACTTATCGGCGGCATCTTCCAAACTCAAGTTGATGCCCAGTCGATGCAGATCAGTCATTTGCAGTTCGGCATAGCCGCAGGGGTTGATTCGCGTGAACGGCTCAAGATCGATGGCGATATTGAGCGCCATGCCGTGGAAACTTGAACCACGGCGGATCCTCAATCCTAGGCTCGCTAGTTTTTCGCCGTTAACGTACACGCCGGGAGCATCCGGGTGAGCAACTGCCTCAACATCGTAGTCGGCTGCAAGATTAACGGCGCTCTGCTCGAGTGCAGTCACTAAAGCACGCACTCCCATGTTTGAGCGCCGCAAATTGATCAGTGGGTAGATCATCAATTGGCCAGGGCCATGAAACGTTACCTGCCCGCCGCGATCGGTCTTTATGACTGGAATATCACCCGGTTCCAGTAAGTGTTCCTCGCTGGCGTTCAATCCCATCGTAAAAACTGGCAGGTGCTCTACAAACCAGATTTCGTCAGGAGTTTTATCATCGCGCGTGTTTGTGAATTCCTGCATTTTCTGCCACATTGGAACGTATTCTTGCCGACCATGAAAAACGGCTTTCATAGCGCCATCAAAACGTCATCGTGCCCTGAGACATCGCGATAAATGTCGTCCAGTTGCTGTTGGCTTGTGGCTGTTACCGTGACTGTTACTGAGACAAAATTAGCCTTGTTACTCAGATTGATCCGTACAGCATCGTCGGTGACTGGTCCTACATGGTTTTCGATAAGACTCTGTGCGGTAACGCGAAACTCCGGTGTATCCCGTCCCATCATCTTAATAGGGAACTCACATGGAAATTCTATTATAGACTCTTCAGCCATATCACTCGAACCAGAGACTTACAGTATCTTTTGTGCGTTGCCAGAATTTTCCCATGGGGTTATCGTCTAGTGCTCGGAGTGGTGTCTGAAGCAGTTCTTCTCCATCGAGACTAATACTGAGATTAGCGACGGGTTGACCGGCGGCCAAAGGCGCCATAACGATAGCAGGAATGTTCAGTTGGGATTTCAAATGGTCGTACGAGCCGCGACGAACGGTAATATAGAGATCCTCCGACACGCCTAAACCGGAATACAGCTTTTCCGACTTCCAGACTCTGGCGTTCGAAATTTTTTCACCAGCCTTGAATAACAGACGTGTTTCAAAGAATCGAAACGCGTAATTCAATAACGCCTGGCTACCATCAACTCGCGCTTTAATGCTGGATGTACCCAGAACAACCGAAATGATTCGCATGTCATCACGTATCGCAGAAGTGACCAGACAATAGCCGGCAGCTTCGGTATAGCCGGTCTTCAGTCCATCAACTGAGTCATCACGCCACAATAGTGAGTTTCGGTTGCTTTGTCTGATGCTGTTAAACGTAAATTCCTTCATCGCATGCCATTTGTAATAGTTGGGAAACTCCTCAATGATTGCACGCGAGAGTGTTGCAAGGTCACGGGCGGTCGTTGTGTGGTTCTTAGCCGGCAGTCCCGTTGCATTTCGAAAGTGGCTCGCATGCATTCCGAGCGCCACCGCATGTTGGTTCATCATTTCAGCGAATACGCTTTCGGTGCCCGCAATGTGCTCTGCGAGAGCAACACTTGCATCGTTGCCTGATTGCACAATCATGCCGAGTAATAGGTCCTGTACTTTCACTCTCTTGCCGACTTCGATAAACATCCGTGAGCCTTCAGTACGCCAAGCTTTTTCACTAACCGTAACTTCCTCTTCGAGCGTAATGTGGCCCTGCTTTAGGGCGCTGAAGACCACATACGTCGTCATCATCTTGGTGAGGCTGGCGGGAGCTAGGGGTTGGTCTGCGTTGAGCGCAGCAATTTCGTGGCCTGTCTTACTGTCGATAACCAGATAACTCTTGGCACCGATAATAGGGGCGGCTGGCGTCGGCATCTGGGCTACGGAAGATGCTGAAAATAAAAGGAAAAGCGGAACTATGAGCGCATTGGATAATCGTAGGGACATACTACCTCTGGTTCTAAATAAGCTGATTCGATACGTATTGTACGCGGCTACTTAGTAATAAGATAAGTGGTCGTGACGCCAAGGCCTTCGAGTTCCTCGACAAGCACATCGTATTGAGTGACGTTTGTGACAGGACCAATGCGCACACGAAATAACGCCATGCTGGAAGAAGTGTCTTCATAAATAAGGGCCTTGCTTACGCCAGACTGTGAGAGCATAGCAAGGAGACGTTCGGCATTGCTCCGGTCGCCAAATGCGCCCACCTGAACATAGATCTGACTGGATTCCACCGAAGGGCTCGATATGACTTTTTTTATTGGTTTATCAAAATTAATTGCAGTCACTTCGACCAAACTTGTGCCGTCACGAATCATGTCGAGTTTCATGGCGGCCGCGTATGACAGATCGATGATGCGATTATTGACGAACGGTCCCCGATCATTCACGCGAACGACGATCCTCTTATCGTTGCGCAGGTTTCTTACACGGACGTACGTCGGTAATGGCAGCGTCTTATGTGCGGCAGTCATTTCGTACATGTCGTAGACCTCGCGGTTCGAGGTGAGATTGCCATGAAATTTCTTTCCATACCAAGATGCTACGCCGCGTTCCTGATAATTGGCGCTGCTTTCCATCACTGTATAGGTCTTATTAAACACCTCGTACTGCTCGCCGTTACCGAGGTCTCGTCCGTTGCCGTATTTGCTGCGCGCTTCCGGTCGTGGAACTGCATTGCCAGGCATGTTCGGAATATTTGCACTTCCAGGGCCATCACGATGAGTCTTGCCACTACCGCACCCGGCAAGTGCTAGCGCTAGTGCGAAAACGAACAGATATGAACTGCTAAGACGCATTAGCATCAGTCTTAGCATTTACCTTCGACGAAATTTGTTGTCCGAGTTGATGCACAGCGAGTGCATACATCACGCTGCGATTGTATTTCGTGATCACGAAAAAGTTGTGAAAGCCAACCCAGTGCTCAATGCCATGCTCACCTTCATAAGTCAGGAGTTCACCCTTACTGTCGGTGTGCAGATTAGTAGCAAATAGAACGCCCTTTTTACTGATTGACTCAATGGTACCCGATACCTTTAATGTGTTTCTTGGTTTCGGCACATCACCTGACCAGCTACTACTCAACGTCGCTTGTGCAACGACCTCTTCAGTGCTCCGCCATTTATGCGCCAGGAAATAGTTTGCGATGCTGCCACTGACATCAGCCCAGTTTCCCCAAATGTCGCGTTTGCCATCACCCGTGGAATCGACGGCGTATGCACGAAAGCTTGACGGCATGAATTGTGGTCGACCCATAGCGCCGGCATAGGAGCCCATCGGTACGGTGGGATCCAATTCTTCTTCGCGAGCGAGGATAAGAAACTGCATTAATTCTTTTCTGAAGAATTTTGAACGCGGCGGGTATTCGAATGCCAGTGTCGCCAGCGCATCGATCACCCGATCCTTGCCGGTAATGCGTCCGAAGTAGGTTTCAACTCCAATAATGCCAACTAAGATCTCGATGGATACGCCGGTCTCGAGCATGATGCGCTCCAGCATTTCCTTGTTTTCTTTCCAGAAAGTCACGCCGGCATTGATGCGCTCTTTGGTGATGAAGATCTTGCGATACTTGCCCCACGTTAGCGTGCGCTCCGCGGGTTTCGATATCTGCTTGATGATGCTCTGCTTAATTCGTGCCTTTTCGAGCGTCTCGATGAGGTGAGCGCGGTCGAATGCATATTCTTTAACCATCTCGTCAATGAATACAGCGACATTGTCTTGATTGACGTCAACGGGCGCCGTTTCAGCGGCGTGAGCATGGGAGTACAAAGCGAGGGTTACAGCGACAAGCGCGAGGCGAATAGATTTCATTAGTGTGGCAGCAGTTTCCGGTATGAGTGAATCGACATCAGAATACCGAATCCAGCCATCAGCGTCACCATAGACGTGCCACCGAAACTTACGAGTGGTAACGGCACCCCTACGATAGGAACCAAACCGGTAACCATCGCAGTGTTGACGAAAACGTAGACTAGGAATGTCAGACTTATCGATCCGGCGAGCAAGCGGGAATAGGTGTCATGAGCTTGAAATGCGATATAGAGCCCGCGTCCGATCACGAACATGTACAGCGCAAGTAGCCCGATAACTCCAAGCAGTCCGAATTCCTCACCCAGAACAGCGAAAATGAAATCCGTGTGCCGTTCTGGCAGAAACTCAAGTTGCGCCTGTGAGCCGTTAGTCCAGCCCTTACCGAAAAGACCACCAGAGCCGATCGCGATCTTGGATTGGATGATGTTGTAGCCGGCGCCGAGTGGGTCGCTGTCAGGATTCAAAAGAGTCAGGACTCGTTGCTTTTGATAGTCCTGCATGAAACTCCAGAGCAAGAACGCGCCAGGAATGGAGAGTGCACCAAGACCAAAAATGACCTTGAAGGACATACCGGCGAGAATGATAACGATGATTCCTGAGGCAGCGATCAAGATGGACGTTCCGAGGTCAGGTTGTTTTGCGATCAGATAGGTCGGGACCGCAATCAACACCGCAATGACAGTAATATGTCCGAGCTTGGGCGGTATGTCCCGGTCATGCAGATACCAGGCCATCATCATCGGAACGGCGAGTTTCATTACTTCGGACGGCTGAAAGCGAACACCGATATTCAGCCATCGGCGCGCCCCCTGACCGATATCGCCCATGGTTAGAACTAGCACGAGTAGTACTAGTCCGCCAAAGTACGCCCATGGCGTCCAGCGGCGCAGGAAGTCCGGCGGTAGTTGAGCGACGATAAGCATCGCAATGAGGGCAACCCCTATGCGAATTATTTGGTTGATAAGCAGCACGGAACTCTCACCGGCGGCACTGTAGAGCACGAACAGCCCGAAACCACAAATTAGTAACAGACTACCGAGCAGAGGAATATCGATGTTCAGGTTTCGAATTAGCCCGGAGAGACTTAGTGCTCCTGATGACCCGGGCGAGTAAATGCGTTGTGTTTTACTTGGGCGCATCATCACCATACTTCAGGTACTTATCCATAATGGCCTTGGCTATTGGCGCGGCAACATTGCTACCACTACTACCGTTCTCAACGATGACGGCAACTGCGATACGCGGATCATCATAAGGCGCGAAGGAAATGAACAATGCATGGTCGCGCTGGCGCTCTTCGATTTCGTCTTCGTTGTACTTTTCGTCCTGAGCAATAGATACGATTTGCGCTGTGCCACTCTTGCCGGCCATCCTATACGGCGCACCAAAGCCAATCGCTTTTGCTGTCCCTTGTGGGCCCTGCATGACGTTGTGCATCGCCTCGAGAACGGTATCCCAATAAAGCTCATTATCGATTCCGACGTTGCCCAACCATACCGGTTCTACTAACGTCTTCTCTCTACTGAGCGGGTCTTCGATAGCTGCGACCATATGCGGACGAAATCGCGAACCACGGAGCGCCAACGTGCCGACAGCTGAGGCCAGCTGCAACGGAGTCGCGAGCATGAATCCCTGTCCGATCGACGCGATAACGGTCTCTCCGTCGTACCAGCGCTTATTGTCATGGTTACGAAAATTATTGCGTTTCCATTCCTTGCTGGGCACCAGACCAGGTCGTTCGCCAAGAACATCGACACCAGTTTGCTTGCCAAGACCAAATCGCGTCAGGTATTCATGCATGTTATCGATGCCGAGGTCGCTACTGATCTCATAAAAATATACGTCACAGGACTGTGCGATTGAGTCATGCAGGTCAACGGGGCCATGGGGCTTCCAGTCGCGATAGCGATGTTCGTTGCCTTCAAGCTGAAAGTAGCCGACGCATACGGCCTTACGTGCCAGATTGGTAGCGCCGGTCTCCAAAGCCGCCAATGACAGCATCGGCTTGATAGTAGAGCCAGGCGGATATGTGCCGCGTATCGCTCGATTGAATAGCGGGCGATCAAGATTGTTTTGTAGTTCGTCGTACTGTGCTGTGCTCATGCCAACAGCAAACAGATTTGGATCGAACGACGGCGCGCTGACCAACGCAAGAATTTCTCCTGTTGTCGGGTCAAGTGCGACGATGGATCCACGCCGACCTTCCAGCGCATCGAAGGCGACACGCTGCAATTCGATATCCAGACTTAGATAGATATTCGAGCCCGGATCCGGTGTCTCATTTATCGGCAACGAATCCAGAAGCTCGGTTGTGTTCGCCGGTATTTGTCGACCACGTGCGTTGGTGATTAAATGTCGAAAACCGGCATCACCGTGCAAGTCGTCCTCGAAGCTACTTTCGACGCCTGTTTTACCAGTGTGCGAGCTTCCAGCATATCGGGTTGAGTCGAGGCGCTGAAGGTCGCTTGTATTCAATGCGCCGACATAGCCCACAGCATGTGCGAACAATTCACCATGCGGGTAGTGCCGTACAAGTCGCGGCTGAAAGTTGACGCCAGGAAAACGTGGACGCTGGATTGCGAAACTTGCGATTTCCTCATCTGTCATTCGAAGCTTCAGCGTCACTGGCTTGAATCGTTGGCCGCTTTCGCTCTGGGCTGCAAAGCGGGGAATATCAGCAGAGGCGATTAATCCTAGGGCCGCCAGTCGTGTCAGCGTATCGCTTACATCGCTGACTTGTTCGGGGATCAATTCGAGCTGATAGGCGGGCAGGTTCTCTGCTATCACCACGCCATTGCGGTCGAACACCAATCCTCGAATCGGGGGCACAGCCTGGATGCGAACGCGATTGCCCTGAGACTTCTCCGCAAAGAGCTCATGATCGAACACTTGAAGCTGAACCAGCCGGGCAATCACAAGCCCGAGTAGGATGAATAATATCGCAGAAGCGAGAACGGCGCGGCCGATAAAAAGATGCCGCTCTTTATGATGGTCTTTGATCGGCGATAACGGATTCATCCAGATCGCTTTCCGTATCGCAAGTTTGAAAGGAGAATTATAACGACTGGCCAGAGGGCGGTGCTAGAAATGATCGGACCCCAGTACACAATTAGTGGCGTATCGACGCCCGCCACTCCATTAATCCAGAACAGCAGAAACTGATATATCGCCAGGATAGGAAAAACGGCGGCTGTTAGCTGTGGTATCGGAAACACCCGCATAAGCAAATGAAAGCGCACGATGATGAAGGCGACGCAGCATAGTGCTAATGCATGTTGGCCCAGTAATGTCCCCTGAGAGACATCGAGAATAATACCGACAATCCAGGCGGTGCCGACACTCCACGTATGTGGTAATTGCATCGCCCAGAAGATGACTAGTATCGCAAGCCAGTTCGGACGAAATGCCTCGATAGCTTCGGGAAGCGGCATGATAGTGAGTATCAGGCCGACTACGAATGACATGAAGACGGGTAGTCTGCGGGAGGTGCGATCTCTATTCATCTTCAGTCGCCTCCTCATCTTTATTCGTCGATGAAAAGACCAGTAAGACCTCACGAACTTGGCCGAGAGAGGCTGCCGGCATTGCCGTTACCTTGGCGTAAGGTTCCTGTGGTATGCGTGTCACCGAATCAACAACGGCGACTGGATAGCCGGCTGGAAAGGCGCCACCAAAACCTGAGGTTACCAAGAGGTCGCCAATATGGATGTCGGCATTATTGACGACAAAAGGAAGCTCCAGACTGTCTATTGTGCCGGTGCCAACGACAATGGTTCGTAACCCGTTTCGATTAACTTCAACCGGTAGCGCATGATCCGTATCGCTAATCAGCATAGCTAATGAGGTCATAAGACCCGCTTTGATAACTTGGCCGATGACGCCGTCCGCGCCTACCAACGCCTGACCATCGAATATCCCATCCTGAGTACCTACGTTGATTACCAGGCTGTGGTTATAGGGATTGGCATCGACTGACATGATTTCTGCGACACGCGTTCTGTCACGAACTTTCGATCGAGCGTCAAGCATCGCTCGCAGTCGCGCATTCTCAGCCTCGAGTGCATTCAGCTTTTGCAAGCGACCATGGGTTATGAGTCGTTCTGCTCTGAATTGGGCGAGCTCCTGTTCGAGGTCGTTACGTGAGGTTACTGACTCGCCGAGCCAGATCCAGAGGCGAATTGGCGCATCAACGATTATGCGTACCGGATAGACGGTCGCACCGATATTTCTGCGCACCGTGTCGAGGTGATCATCACGATTGTCGAGATACATCAGTAGAATACTGATGAAAACTAACCCTAGGAATCGAAGGCCCAGCGCCGGAATACGGCCCGGGCTATTGTTATTTTCGCGGGAAGCGACCATCAGGGATTATTGGATCAATCGTCATTAATCTAGCCCGAATACGGACGGACCGTGTTCGTCGATGAGTTCGATGACGCGACCACCACCGCGAGCAACGCACGTCAGTGGGTCGTCAGCGATAACAACTGGCAACCCAGTTTCTTCCATTAGTAACTTGTCGATATCACGCAGCAAGGCGCCACCGCCTGTGAGTACGATGCCACGTTCAGCAACATCCGCACCGAGTTCTGGTGGTGTCTGCTCTAACGCTTCCTTCACCGCGCCAACGATACCTTGCAGCGGCTCTTGCAAAGCTTCGAGAATTTCGTTGCTGTTCAGCGTAAAGCTGCGCGGCACGCCTTCGGCCAGGTTTCGACCCTTGACTGAGATCTCCAGAACTTCCTGGCCCGGAGAGCCGGAACCGATTTCATGCTTGATACGCTCAGCAGTCGCCTCACCAATAAGGATGCCATAGTTACGGCGTACATAGCTGGTGATCGCCTCGTCGAATCGGTCACCACCGACTCTGACGGATGCTGCGTAAACGATGCCGTTCAGGGAGATAACAGCAACTTCCGATGTGCCACCACCGATATCGAGTACCATTGACCCACGAGCCTCGTGTACGGGCATTCCCGCGCCGATCGCCGCGGCCATCGGCTCATCAATAAGGTATACCTTGCGCGCGCCGGCGCCTTCAGCCGATTCCCGGATTGCGCGTCGTTCGACTTGTGTTGATCCATAAGGAACGCAAATCAATACGCGTGGACTGGGTCGGAAATAGCGAGATTCATGCGCTTTTCGTATGAAATGCTGCAGCATCTTTTCGGTGACCGTGAAATCGGCGATAACACCGTCTTTCAAGGGCCGAATTGCCGTGATGTTGCCGGGCGTACGCCCCAACATGTTCTTGGCCTCTGCGCCGACTGCCTCAACAGTTCGACCTCCTCGACTAGAATCCTCGCGAATTGCCACGACCGACGGTTCATCCAGCACGATGCCAGCTCCACGAGCGTAGATTAGGGTGTTGGCGGTGCCTAGGTCGATTGAAAGGTCATTTGAAAAATAACCCATAATATTCTTGAACATGTCGGGATGGGATCTCGTCGGAGGATTAATTGCGTAACTTAACAATGCCCACGACATTCCACAAGGCGGGGTGTATTATTGCGTCCCTGCTGAAAAGCGGCTTGTTAATAACCTCTTGAACTTTGGAGTTTTCGCGTGTCACTCGACAAAGAGCAGGTCCAACATATTGCGATGCTGGCGAGACTCAAGCTCAGCGATGAGGAGTACGCCGAAAGCGTCGAAAAGCTGTCCAAAATCGTCGATTTTGTTGACCAGCTGTCTTCTGTGGACACGACAAACGTCTTACCAATGGCGCATCCAGTGGATGCGGCGCAAAGACTGCGTCCAGATGATGTCACCGAGACCAATGATCGGGATCACTATCAGCAAAACGCTCCTGAAGTCGTCGATGGCCTGTACCTTGTGCCCAAAGTGCTCGAATAATGGATATGCATCGGCAAACATTGACCGAGCTTTGTGCTGGTCTGGACAAAGGTGACTTCACCTCCGTAGAGCTGACGCACGCGCTG
>JABIQN010000058.1 GCA_018699395.1 Gammaproteobacteria bacterium | reverse complement strand
GGTTCGAACGGTGCGATCTGCTGCCGGGCAAACTATGCGGCGTGTCGAGGGTGGCACGTTTTCCATGGGGGCATCACGGGCCGAAAATGGTCGCCGTGCAAATGAGGTTATCCGACCTGTCACGATTGCGTCGCCGTTTCTTATTAGCGTTAACGAAATAACCAACAAGGAGTTCACTGACTTCCGCAAGAATCATGACTCTGGCGCCGACGTTCACGTGTCATTGGCAGCGGACAATAACCCGGTCGCGAATGTGACTTGGTCTGATGCAGTCCAATATTGTAATTGGCTTAGCAAGAAAGAGGGTCGTATGCCGGTATACAAACAGGAGTTTGGTCGTTGGGTTCCTGTGTACCCGTTCACAGACGGCTACCGTTTGCCGACTGAGGCCGAATGGGCCTGGGCAATTCGTTACGCAGAACTTTCGGCGCCGCGCAAGTATCCGTGGGGTAAGGATTGGCCTCCGCAAAAGGATAGTGGAAACTTCGCCGATGAATCTTCGCGTGAGTTAGTACCGTCCATTATTCCCAACTTCAATGATGGCTACGCATCGACCTCCCCAGTTACTAGCTTTAAGGCAAACAGAATAGGGATCTTCGACGGTGGTGGTAATGTCGCAGAGTGGGTGAATGATTGGTATACGGTGCCGACGCCTGGCATCACAGAGCCTGTGATTGATCCGATGGGACCACAAAGGGGCACTAGCAGAGTGATTCGAGGTTCTAGCTGGCGGCATGCCGGATTTACAGAGATGAGACTAAGCTACAGAGATTACGGTGTTGACGCGCGAGTTGACCTCGGATTTCGAATCGCGAGAAATGTTGATTAATATTACCTGAGACTTTTTTAAGGTAAGAAGGTCAGAATAGATAAGTTGGCTACTATGGGCCGACAGGAGGTCCGAAATGTATCGATTAATAATGCTAATGAGCTTGATTCTTGCGACTGCAGTTTGGGCGCAAGATCCGGCTGTAGAAGAGGAGCCGGTGACGGCACCTGAACCCGAAGAAATTGAAGGCCTTACAGAAGAGGAACTGGAAGATCTGAACGTCGACGGTCAGCAAGACTATACCGACGAAGATGAAGACGTATTCAAGCCGACAGATGCCGTTTCATATTCGCAGCAGATCAGATTCCCTGTTGATATTTAAGCACCGCTGAAAATGAGTTCGAAACTATGAAGAAAAAGAATATTCCCGTTGAGTTCGTATATCAGTTGTTCGCTCTGATCATTGCGATCATTATCGTGCATGCGTTCTACGTTTCAATTGTTCGTCCGACGGCGGCAGAGGTCATGGAAGAGCAGACTATGCAGGCAGCGGTAGATCCGGATTTTGTTCGTGAGCGAAGTGTCTGGGTACTCATTAAGGACCTTGAGCAAGAGTCGTGCTTCATTTTGATGTTCTGGGCGCTGGCGATCATGGGTTACAAGGCCGTGCAAACAGGCAATGAACGCCGCTTGCTGGAGGTCGATTTGGTGCCCGTCGCCGAAGGTATGCGAATATTACCTGAAGATACCCGTGAATTTGCGCGGCAAATACAAGCGTTGCCAGAGGACAGGCAGCGGATGTTGTTGCCCAGAGCGCTGCTGAGTGCGCTGCGGCGATTCGCATCAACCCGTAATGTCCAGGATGTATCCAACGTTACGCACACGATCTGTGAATCTGAAGCCGAGAAATTAGAGTCTGAGCTATCGATGATTCGTTATATTTCCTGGGCCATTCCATCCATTGGGTTTATCGGCACCGTGCGCGGTATCGGTGAAGCGCTGGCACAAGCTGATAAGGCGGTGAAGGGCGATATCGCTGGGGTTACGCAAAGTCTTGGTGTCGCGTTCAACTCCACATTCATTGCGCTCTTGATTAGTATTTTCCTCATGTTTCTTGTTCACCAATTACAGCTAGTGCAGGAACGGCTCGTATATGACACGGAAAATTACTGTGACGAAAAAGTCATTCGACACTTGAAGGCGGACTAGGGGCTAGACGGTGGCGATGCTGGCAGCACATTTTAATGATGCAGGAATTATCGTTGTTGATGACGAGAAGATCCTGTATCGGGAACCCGGCTTTGCGTTGCTTGAAGATGATCACCTGATCACCGGCGCTGAGGCCTATGCTAATGCCAGCATGAAACCTTTGCGAATTCAGAATCACTATTGGTCAGATTTACGAACAGAGTCGCTACCTGACAGGCGCTTTCATCACTTGAGCGCGGCCGACCTTGTTAGCCGTCAGCTGGAGCAGATATGGCAATGCGTAGCAAAAGAGGGTGATCAACTCGCGATAGCTGTTCCTGCGTATATGAGCAATGAAAATATTGGGCTGTTGTTGGGGATAGCGACGGAATTAAATATCCCAGTCATCGCTATGTGCGATGCGGCCGTCTGTGCAACCCGACGTCATTACGAACATGCAGTACCTGTGCACATAGATCTTAGTTTGCACTCAAGCTCATTGACCCGCCTGATGCAAGAAGGGCAGGTACAGGTTGATCATTCGGTTGTCATCGAAGACAACGGTCTGCTCTTACTGTACGAAAACTGGCTCAAGGCTATTGCGGAAATATTCATTCAACAATCAAGGTTTGATCCGCTGCATACCGCGGAGACTGAGCAGGCGCTGCAAGATAAAATGCCCGATTGGCTGACAATGGCCTCCAGCGCCTCGTCAGTGCAGTTGGAAGTTGAGTACGATGGTGTTACTCATCAGGCAGAAATTGAATCCCTGGGATTAATCGCTGCTGCGGCACCGGTGTATCAGAGTATCGTTAGTAACTTACGGGCCTTGATAAAAGCGGAAGAAACTCCGGCATTACAGTTATCTGACCGCGCCGCGCGAATGCCAGGTCTAGCTGATACGTTACGAACTCGTGCTGGCGGTGAGGTTTTTCTGCTGGAGTCGGGTGCTACTGCGCGCGGATTGATCAAACGTTGTAAACCGCAACTCGGCAGCGGTGGTTTGACATTGTCGCGGCATATGGCTTGGGATCAATCGCCGGTGTGTGTAAGTAATAGCGAAGCTGCTGGGGAAGGCGGTCTGCCAACCCATCTCTTGTTCGGACATCATGCCTATAGCCTCAATGGTGATCCACTGGTGCTTGGATCACAGGTTAGCGACGACGAACGATGGCTGGACCTGCAACAAAAAATGCCCGGTATGTCGCGCCGACACTGCGTTGTGAGCTTAGATAATGGACAGTTCGTCGTCACGGATTATAGTCGCTACGGGACATACCTCAATGGCCATAGAATTGACGGTTCGGCGGTGCTACAGACGGGTGATGTGATTCGCATCGGAACGCCAGGCTTCGAATTACGCTTGATATCGACGGAGGATGTTAGTGGCTCGTAAACGACGCTCAACTGAGATTTTCAGCATGTCATTTCTCGACTGCATGAGCTGTGGTTTTGGTGCTGTAATTCTGTTTTTTATGATCATTAATTCGCAAAGTGACATTACAACGGATCAAACTCAGGCGTTGCAAGCCGAGACGGATAAACTGGAAATCGAAGTATTGGAAGGCCGTAAGAATCTTGCATTGGCAAGAAACTCGATTCAGAAACTTGAGACGGAGGATGAAGAAGCGAAAGATAAAGTATCAATCATCAAGGCATTGATTGCAGAGTTGCGGGCCGAGCTGGCCAAGTATGATAAGCGCACGTTGGCGAAAATTGAAGCAACGGAGAAGCTGCAGTCGGATATCAAATCTCTAGAGGAGGAAATCAAGCGTTTGCTCGCGTTGAGACTGGAGGACGAAGCCGCTGGTGAGCGCGTTCGATCTTTCAAAGGTGAAGGTGACCGCCAATACCTCACCGGCCTGAAGCTAGGTGGCGATAGAACTCTGATTCTAGTTGACCGCTCTGCAAGCATGTTGCATGAGACCATTGTCAATATTATTCGCCGCAAAAACTTGCCAGAATCGCAAAAACTCCTCTCTCGAAAATGGCGGCAGGTCGTCGCCAGCGTTGACTGGTTGTCGTCTCAATTTAAGAAAGGCAGCGAATATCAGATTTACATGTTTAACAACGTGGCGGTGCCAGCGGTCAAAGGGACTGAAGGATTATGGCTAAAAATAGATAACGGTAATCAGGTTGAAGAAGCGATTCGCACCTTGCGTAGAACAGCGCCAGCGAACGGCACGAACATGTATTCAGCCTTCCAGGTTATTCGCGATATGAATCCGCGACCGGACAATGTGATATTGCTGGTCGATTCGATGCCGACGATGGACGCAGCGACGTCCACAAAGACGTCGATCGGCCCTGGTGAAAGACTCAATTTGTTCTCGGCGGCCGTGCAACTCATTCCGAGCGGTATTCCGATCAATATCATGCTATATCCGATGGAAGGTGACGCTCGAGCTTCCATTTCATTATGGGCATTAGCTCTTAAGACGCGCGGATCGTTCATGAGCGTCAGTCGCGACTGGCCATAGGACGCATATGTAATGGCAAGAAGGCGCAGAAATGTAGAGGCATTCAGCCTGTCGTTCCTCGACTGCATTTGTTGTGGGTTTGGGGCCATCATTTTACTGTTGGTTCTTAGTAAGATTTATGAACCGGTCGTTGTCGAAGAGGCGGATGAGAATTTAAAGCAATTGATCGCTTTTTTGCAGCAGGAGTTATTTGATATTCGTGGCACGACGACGATTCTTGATCGCACGCTACGTGAGGTTACAGAAGAAGCACGAGCGACGAAGATCGAGTTGGGCTCGCTTGATGGAGACTTGAGTAAAATCGAGGGACAGTACAAAGCCAGCAGAGATGATGAAGACGAGACAATCGACATAGGCGAGTTAAGTGCTGCTAGACAGCGCTTATCTGAAGAACAAAAACGATTACAGCCTTATTACCGCAGACCGGATGAGGATGCTGTTGCGGGCATTCCGGTTGACAGCGAGTACATCATTTTCGTGATCGATACCTCTGGCAGTATGACAGGCGACTCATCCTGGATATTAGCGCAACGTATGCTTGCTGAAACACTCGCCGCGTATCCGCAAGTTAAAGGCATTCAGGTGATGAATAACGACGGCATCTACATGTTTCGAGATTATATTGCACAGTGGATAGAGGATTCTCCAGGACGACGGCAGGCTATTATTTCTCGTATGCGCACATGGGCGCCGACTAGTACCAGTAATCCTATCGCGGGCATCGAGGCTGCCATTCTGGACTTCAGGGAAGATGACAAGAAGATTAGCATCTATGTATTTGGTGACGATTATCAAGGCGATCGATCGGTGGATCAGGCGATGGCCGCTATCGATAGAATGAATCGTCCCAGTCCTGATGGCGAGCGCTTGATTCGCATACATGGCGTCGGCTTTCCGGGACAATTTGGCACTAGCAGTTTGCCCGCCAACGCGGCAGCATTCGCAACCTTCATGCGCGCTGTTTGCGCTACTCATGGCGGCACATTCGTTGCCCTTAGTGGACGCTAGTAAGCAGCTGCCACTATTCATCATTATTGATCATAAGCTCTCCACACTGGGGACCGTTTGTAAGCTTTTTTCTAGCGTTTAATTGATTCCGAAGACGACCAGAGTCTGGCCAACCGGGAAATCCCTGACCATAAATATTGGAGGAATTGATCATGCGCTACACATCCACAATCACACTTATTACTTTCCTAGCACTGTCAACTCAAACCGTGAATGCAGCTGCATCGAAAGAAGAAAATGTCGGTATTGGTACAGGTGCAGTCATTGGCATGCTGGCTGGTGGGCCAGCCGGATTCATCATCGGTGCTGCACTGGGCGCCAAGATCGGCGACACTCTGCATAGCAAGTCTGAAGAAATAGAGGTCTCTGAGAAATCACTACAGAACTCTCGCCATTCAGTAATTGCGCTTGAACGTGATATAGCTAAGCTAAATAGCGAAATCGATTATCTACAAAGCGTTGCGAGACCAGAATTGGTCAGCCTAATGCAGGCCGGAATCGATAGTGACCTACTATTTCGCACAGATGAGTTTGCGCTAACAGATCTAACTGGCGATCGCTTGATGCAAATGGCTGATACGTTGGCCGCAATGAGTGATGTAAGGATTCAGCTTGATGGATTCGCTGATGAACGCGGTGATTCAAAATACAACCTCGAACTATCTGAAAAGCGTGTTGAATTTGTACGCAACATATTTATATCGGCCGGTGTCCACCCGACTCGTATCAATAGCTCAGCACATGGTGAATCTGCCGCACAGAATCCGGATTTAGACAGCTATGCGTTGGAGCGTAGAGTTAGCGTCAAGCTCTTCATCGATGATGTTCAATCCCTCGCGGCCAACTCCCGCTAGGTAATCACTTCCCTGTGGCTCGTCTCGAGTCTCCGTCTGGGCCGGCCTGTAATAGTCCGGCCCTTTTTTGTGGTGATTTACTCAGCTGATTGATAATGTTAACCGCTAGTCAGATTAGGGAGAAACCCATGCCATTAGATCTTGCACAGCGTCGTTGTGAACCTTGTGAGGGCGTCGTCGAGCCACTGCGTGCAGATCAATCCAACGCATTAATGGATGCTTTGCATGGGGATTGGTCGATTAGCGATGACGGCCTTACAATTGTACGAACATTCAACTTTCCAGCGTATAGCCGGACTCTCGGATTCGCTAATGCGGTCGCCTGGGTAGCCATAGTTGAAGGCCACCATCCGGTACTGACAGTGAGCTATGGATCATGCGTTGTCAGCTACACAACGCATGCGATCAATGGAT
>JABIQN010000057.1 GCA_018699395.1 Gammaproteobacteria bacterium | reverse complement strand
GCAACGCCTGAGTCGCTGCTCCATCAGTTTACGAGCGGCGCAGTGCACTTATACGCGTTCACCCTTATCGAAGGTTGGAGCTATCGGGAAGTCTTGCAAGCGCTGCATGCAAATGAAGCAGTGAAAGTGACAATGACTGACGAGGATTGGCCGGCATTACTGGATTCACTGGGGGCTGAGGTAACGCACCCAGAGGGCTTATTCTTGCCCGAGACTTACCGATTTCCTCGTAACACGACGGATCGGGAGTTACTTCGGCAAGCGTATACGTTGATGGAGTCCGTACTTGCGGAGGAGTGGGCGCGTCGACAGGAGGTCTTGCAGGTCCACTCACCTTATGAAGTCTTGGTGCTTGCATCGATAGTGGAAAAGGAGACCGCAAGAGTGGACGAGCGACCGAGAATCGCCGGTGTGTTTTCACGTCGCCTCGATAAACGCATGCGCCTGCAGACCGACCCGACGGTTATTTACGGCATTGGTCCGGCCTTTGATGGCAACCTGACTCGCAAGAACATGAAAACAGATACGCCTTACAATACCTACACGCGCCATGGGCTTCCTCCAACACCAATAGCGATGCCGGGCAGGGCCGCCATCAATGCTGTATTGCACCCAGAGGCGGGAGAGGAGCTCTATTTTGTGGCAACAGGCCTAGGAGATGGGAGTCATCAGTTTTCAAGTACGAAGGCCGAACACGACATAGCAGTCGCTGAATACCTGGTTCGCCTGCGCAAAAAACGACTCTCTAGGAACCTAAATTGAAACGCGGACAATTTATTTCTGTGGAGGGTATCGAGGGTGTTGGTAAATCCAGCAATATCGAGGTCCTGGTAAAGCATCTTGAGGATGCTGAAATTGAAGTGCTGACCACCCGTGAACCTGGTGGTACGCCAGTCGCGGAGGACATTCGGAAGTTGTTGAAGGATCGCGGCGATGAGCCGATACCTGAGATCGCTGAGTTACTGATGATGTTTGCCGCACGCTCTTTGAATGTGTGCAACGTCATCCTTCCCGCACTTGAGGCTGGCAAATGGGTCATTTGCGATCGATTTAGTGACTCGAGCCGCGCGTATCAGAGTGGCGGGCGTGGGTTGCCAATGCAGACGATAGACAGTCTTGCCGGGTGGGTGCATGGCGATGTGAATCCGGACCTTGTAATTCTTCTCGATACACCGGTTGATATTGGTATGGCCCGCATCAGTAGTAGAGGGGCGCCGGATCGAATTGAAAGCGAAAAGCACGAGTTCTTCGAACGTGTTCGTGAGTGTTATTTGGACCTTGCGATTCGCGAGCCCGAGCGCTTCGTCGTTATCGATGCGAACCGAAGCCTACATGAAGTACAGGACGATGTCGGGTTACTGATCCAGCAACTCATTAGCGATAATCTACCTTAATATATATAAGTAAGTGATTGTTAAATGGAATTAAATTGGTTAAGTAATCTCGCTGATTCTTGGCTGGACAGCAGTCGTCAGGACAGATTGCCGCACGCGGTGTTGCTGACGGGCCCTGTGGGTGTCGGCAAACGCGCTGCTGCCGCATGGATATCCAAGCAAAAACTTAGGCCCAATCCACTGACATTACTTCCGACGCACCCAATCGCTGAATTTGAGCATCCGGATATGCGCTGGATTTCGACACCAGAAGATAAAAAGAGCATTGGTATCGATCAGGTCCGTGCGCTGGTAAGTCAACTCAACCTCACAAGCTATGAAGGTTTCGGCAAGGTTGCTGTCATTGAGCCCGCGAATGACATGACAGTGAGCGCAGCCAACAGTTTACTTAAAGTGCTGGAGGAACCTCCCGGCGACACCCTGTTGATACTGATTGCAGATCGAGTGGGTAAGCTACCCGCTACGATATTCAGTCGATGTCAGCGAATTGATATTGCCTTACCGCCAGAAGCGGTAGCATTGCAATGGCTGGATCGCTTTCAACCGGGTTCAGCATGGGCCGAGGCGTTGCAGATTTCAGGTGGCGCACCATTACGGGCAATCGTCGCACTTGATGAACTCGGCATTAGCAAGTCGATGGCGCAGGACCTGCAGGTGCTTGGCAGCGGTAGAGGGTCGGCAATAGAGGTCGCGTCACGCTGGTCGAAACTCGATACAAGCTTCGTTTTGAATTGGCTATCTCAACAAGTAAACCTAACCGTAATCGCAACATCAGTAGGTCGGGCCTCTGCCGACGGACTGGCAATTGACGATTCTGTGCTACACCGTATCAACAGGCAAAATTTGTTCTGTTATTCAGACGCAATCAATCGACTGCGAGGGCAACCTGGTGGATCGTACAACGTTCAACTAACCCTTGAGAGCCTCTTGATTGACTGGGCGGACGGACTGAAGAATTGCGGTCTGGCACCACCAGTAGACGGTATGGGGTTAATGTTAGCTCGCCGTTAAACTTAGAGAGATTGCGTACTACATCAAGTAACACTTGTATTTAGAGAGGCTTATCTTATTAATTTCTGATATTAATTTAATTTATATATATGCGTATAATGTATATTATGTTAAATTAAGTTTAGTTTAGAGTGTGCGACCTTCCGCCAAACCAAAAGAGCAAGCAAAAGAGCGAGATGTAAATAGGCAGTCATGGGATTGAAGGCTGTCAGGATCCAGTGCAGGAGCGTTAGTGCGGCACAAAAAAATACTGCCTGATGGAGCGCCTTCCACTTTCCCCCGAGTACTCGCACTGAAAGATCATTGCTTGTCGCGGCAAGAATAAACATTACGGCAAATGCCAACCAACCAGTCAAAATTTCAAAGGTTAAACCGGAGCGCACTATATGCTCCATGCCTTCCTGATTTTGCAGGTATGCAATCGTATGTGCTGTTGCATAGAAAAAAGCTGCGACGCCAATAACTCGACGGCACTGCAATAGCCATTTTATCCAGCCGGCCCTGGGGAAAAGTAGCCGCAATGGCGTAACGGCCATTGCGGCAATCAATAATCGAACCGATTGCTTCCCAGTCCAATGCAAATATTCACCATAAAAGGATGCGCCACTGACGTAACGGTAGGTCTGCGCTGCAAGCGCAAAATACAGAAGCATACAAAACAAACCCCTGCTGCTAGCTAAAGCACGCACCACTGAGAAACTCCGATTTCTATAGTTTTTTAATCCAACGTCACGTAGCTTTCCAATCTTGAAAGCTCTTTATCATCAACGTATTTTCCAATTTCACGTCGAAACTGATCATAGCTTACGTATGGTCGATATTCTTCAAATTCATGTGCCATTCTCGAGGTCATGCCTGGTATGGTCATCAATTCAGCTTCTGATGCTGCATTCAGGTTTAACGGGATAAAGACATACTGCTCCAATCGAGCCACCTCCTCCGCATCAACATACTTACTCATTTCACGCCGAAACTGCTCCAGTGACCTGTATGGACGATATTCTTCAAATTCATGAGCCATGCGCTCACTCATGTTGGGAATAAGCATAATGGCGGAGCGCGATGCCTGATTGAGATTGATCTGACGAAATATATGGCCATAAACATCTCTACGCTCTTCAGTGGTTAAAAACCTCAACAATACGGTATCGAGCTGCTGAGCATTCAAATAAGGACGTCCTTCATCTATCGCTTCTGCTAACTCAGCCCCAAATGATAGTGTTGATTGTAAGCTCTCAATATTGGCAAGGTTTGCGTCTAGCATCCCTTCGCTCTTGCCTACCTGCGCGGCGCTGCTAGCCGAAAAAAATAATGCAGTCATAAATACGGTAACTTGAATAATGTGCATTCAGTACTCCTCGTTTAGTAAAGTTAACAGTCAACACGAACAACTTGAAATGACGTTGTGCGTATAGCAAATAAAATACTTATCCAGCTTTTAAAAAAACAACGCGGAACGCATCTTTGATGCGCTCCGCGAGTTTTGTAGGACTTGTTGTCGAGCGAGTTAGATAACTACCAGTTTTGCACGTTCTCGCTATTGAAAGAATATGCACTTTGTAGCAGATCACGTGCTGCAAGCAAATCTGCTTCGTATTGAGCTACGCCACCTGTAAATGCTACTCCTCCTTGAGTTCCATTCGCAAGAACAGGATAGTCGCCCATCTTGTTAAGTATTGTAACCAGATTGGCTTTCGCTGCCGCGTCGACTCGGAATGGTGAGAATGGGCTGAATTGCAACCCAAGTGCAAAGCCTTTCATTTCAGCCCAATGCTTGGTTAGATTTTTGAAGCTTGCCAGATCGACATATTCTCCAGTCGCTGTATTAAAATTACCTATATCACCAACAACGTCGTTTATGTAGTGGACAACCGTGGCAGCTAAACATTTCTCAAATGTTAGCGCCGCAGTCCCAATAGCGGCATCAAGCTTGACTTGCGCCGCAGCCGATATGGAGCCACTTGCCGCAGCATTTTTTAAGATTTCACGCCCGACTAAATATGCATCGAAAGCCTCTTTGGTGAAATTTGTCGGAGTCGTATTACTCGCCGAACCAACGTCACGTTTAGCGCAATTAACAGATGCTCCTAAATTAACCTCACTGCGTACATCGATTAATCCATCGGTATTCGTGTCATTGTATCCACTAGCAAATGCTGCGCGTCCTGATTTAGCGCGAATTTCAAGATCCGTATAGTCACCATAATTTCGTGCTGCTCCGAAGTAACCGAAAGACTCATCCCAATCATGTTCGCCAGCTGTATATGCATTCGAACCTTCTAGGGCTAAGGCATTAGCGAAGTCAGTTTTGAAGTAATCGTTTGTGGCCTGGGAAAAGTTCACCGCACCTAATAAAAATTTCTGGACCATCTGACGATAGTTCATACCCTTGGAATCAATCGTAACCGTGTCAAGAGCTACTACTGCACCTCCACTTATAGAGATATTGGGCGTAACACCATCGGTTGCTTCTGCAATAAGTTGAGCGAAAAGGTAATCAACAAACTCAACTGGAATTGGATCTGAATCACCGCCTGACCAGCCAAGGAATTCATTATCGATCAGCTTGGTCGTTTCGCCACCACCGACACCATTACCTCCAGCAATTTTTCCGATCAGATCTTTACCGCTGGAAATAGAACCATAAGTTAAATTACCGGAACCGTCATTTGGTGAAAGCGACTGGCCAGTTAGTGCGAATGTGGAAGTAGCACTATCGGATGTCGCTGAATCAAAGCGGAACAAATAATTTAAAGAAGCTACAGTCGCAGCCGGATCTTCCGTCAGCGCATTCATGGCATCCACCAAATCACTGAGAAGAATCTGTCGTTTTGTTTGACCGGTATAACTCACTGTATCCGCACCTACCGTATCGGTAAATGTGTAAGTTGTTGGCAGTGGATCACAGGCATCCCCCGCCCCGTCAGCGTCACCATCAGCTTGGGTACTGTTTGCCGTGGTAGGACAATTGTCACTTGAATCGGCGTACCCATCGGCGTCGCCGTCAGCAATTAAAGGATTGCTCCCGCCATCTGAACTTGAATCGGAAGTGCTGCCTCCATCACTACTGCCGCCGCCACAGGCCGACATTGCAGCTAAGGCGGATATGAGTATGACAAGCTTCAAGCTTGAAAGAATTTGTTTAATGAGTGTGGTCACTTATGGCCCTTAAATTTAATTTTATGTGTAAATTCGCGGGAACCATAATCTAAATGAGAATCATTTGCAATACGATTCTCACTTAACCTGATTACTCTGATTTGAAGCTTGAGATATGCTCCCTTTTACCCCGCGGTTACTTGGCAGTTGGTGAGCAAAGGCCTGGATGTGGCCAGAAAAGATATGCGGTCTTACGGCACCCCTCCTAAGGCAAGGAAATCACATAATTAAGGTATTCTGCGGCCCTTCTCGACCGTCAATAAGGCTTATCACACCCCCCCCCTCTCTCGTTTTTTTTTCAGCTTGTGCTGCGTTTTCAATGCGATGCGCATAAATCTCCGCTTACTGCACTGCCTCCCCAGTTCG
>JABIQN010000056.1 GCA_018699395.1 Gammaproteobacteria bacterium | reverse complement strand
TATCGGATCCAAAACTTGTATTGCTTGATGAACCGACGGCAGCTATTTCGGTGCGCCAGGTTGCCGAAGTCTTGGCGAGGATTGCTCATCTAAGGGATACCGGTCACGCTGTAATATTGGTTAGTCATCGGATGGGTGATGTTTTTCAAGTGTGCGACCGCGTCGTGGTGCTACGTCGCGGAAGAAAAATCGCGGATAAGCCTATTAGCCAATCGAGTCCTGAAGAGGTCACTGGATTAATTACGGGGGCTCTTGAGGCAGTATAAATGTTTAGATCGCAAACAACGCAAATTCTTTTTGCAAGTGAAACAAGACTGGAACAAACAAATGCTTTCTGAAAAACACTTTTACTCACTGATTGATAATTTAATTTGGATCATACTTGTTGTTGTGTTCATATTCTTCGTGACCCAGTCTGAGCACTTTATGACTGAACGAAATATTTCTAATATATTGACTGCGGCTGCCGTTCTTGGTGTCCTTGTCGTGGGCCAAACTTTTGTTCTGATAAGCGGAAACTTTGATTTGTCCACTGAATCTACGTTGGGTCTAGGCGCCCTGTTAGGTCTTTGGCTGATCGTCCCCGCTGCTGCACCAACATTTGGCGGCGGCATATTCTTAAACCCCTTTCTTGCAATTGGAGCCGTTTTGTTTGCAGGAGCTGCCATCGGATATGCGGTTGGCTGTTTGATAACCTTCGGCCGAATGCACAATTTTATTGTTACCTTGGCAGTGCTGTTGATAATTAGAGGCTTCATTCTGGCATTCTCTGAGGGCGCACCAGTAAACGGTTTCAACAACCCAAGCGCTGACATTTTCTATTGGCTGGGCCACCAAAAGGCATTTTTCATTCCTGGGGTTGGAAAGATTACTGTCGCAGTCGTAGCCACGGGGCTGCTTTTCTTAGTGAGCCACTTTATTCTTAAACATCACAAATTTGGCCGCGAACTTTATGCCATTGGTGGCAATAGAAAAGCGGCTGAGCAGTTGGGCATAAATGCCAACCGTCGCATACGTCAAGTCTATATGATCAGCGGACTGCTTGCAGCCTTTGCAGGTTGGATGCTGGCAGGGAGGGTTGTCTCAATTCAATCCAATCTCGGTGAAGGGTTTATTTTTACCGTATTTGCAGGTGCAGTGATTGGGGGCGTTAGTCTACAAGGTGGCCGTGGGACAATGTTGGGCGCACTTGGAGGTGTTTTGTTGCTTTCAACAATTGATCGTGGTCTGAACCTTATGCATGTGTCTGTATTCTGGGTAAAGGTTATCCAAGGATTAATAATTTTGGTAGCCATGTTTCTCGATGCTCAGAGAGTTCGTCTTCGCGAGCTACGTCTGTCAGTATCGAATGAAAATTTCGAGCAAAAAGTGAGTCCGAAAGATGAAGTTTAAAAGTGTCAAACGCCGCAAAGTCCACGAGGATGTGGCACAACAGATCGAAGATCAGATCCTTTCGGGTGGGCTAAAAGAGGGCGCAAATTTGCCGTCAGAACGCAGTCTGATGGAAGTGTTCAACGTTGGCCGGCCCGCCGTTCGTGAAGCACTTCTATTATTGCAGCGCGGTGGATTTATTGAAGTCTCTAGCAATGGCCGGCCAATCGTCACCCGACCAACGGCGACGAATGTTTTGGAGCAGTTGTCAGGTTCAGCCCGTTTTTTGCTGTCTTCGAAGGAGGGAGAACGCGCTTTTCAGGACGCACGTCGCCTTTTTGAGGCAGCCATTGCACGTAATGCTGCAGAGATTGCGACATCAGAAGATATAGAACGCATTGAGGCAGCTCTTAAGGCAAACCGCGAAGCAATCGGCAACGCCGAGATTTTCGAACGGACAGATGTCGAATTTCACCTGGCGATTGCCAATACAGGAGATAACGCAGTCTTTAAGGCGCTTCATGCTGCCATTGCCGAGTGGTTATTCATGCAGCGCAAAGTTTCACTTCGCGTGCCCGGTGTCGAGGCCAGAGCTTACAAAAGTCATGAAGAAATTTATGGTGCCATCGCTTCACATCAACCTGAAAAAGCCTGGCTGGCAATGGATCAGCACCTTCGAGACATCATCGATTCCTTCCAAAAAGGCAGTCTACATGGCGACTCTTAATCCATATTACGTGGTCTTCGTTGAGTTAACTTTGAAACCAAATGTGTCCAAAACGGATGCCAAAAAGCTGTTAGTGCAGAATGCGGCCTTATCATTTGAGAATGAACCCGGGTGCTATAGATTTGACGTTGTCGAAACACACAACGATGAGGCACAGTTTATCCTTTACGAAATTTATCGCGATGAAAATGCCTTTTTCGAGCATCTGAAAACCAAACACTACCAGCAGTTTGATTTGGTCTCAGAACAGTTTTTTGAGAGTATACGAATTCGTCGTGGCGGCTTGGTGCCTAGGGAATTAGATGTTGAAAAAGTTAAAAAATGAGTAGAATTATGGAAGCCAATTTGGCGGGTATGACACGGTCTAGAAATCCTAAATTTGGGCATTATGTCGGCGAGTTTCTAACGCCTGGTATTGGCCACATCCTGGCAGCGGCCGGATGTGACTACGTCTTCTTTGACATGGAACATTCGGGGTTCAGTTTTGAAACCCTGAAACAGGCGGTTCGATACTTTGAAGCGGCAAGTGTTCCGGTTATCGTACGGTCGCCATCGAAAGACTATGATGTGATTGCACGAATCTGTGATGCCGGTGCTGAGGGGATCATGGTTCCCATGATTAAGGATGCTGCCGAAGCCGAACAGATGGTGCATCACATAAAGTATCCACCGGTCGGCGGGCGGGGCGTTGCTCTAGGCATTGCTCATGATAATTACCATGCTGGCGGAGTTTCGGTTTCTGAGCGGTTAGAAAACGCGAATAAACGAACGACCTTCTTTGCCCTGATAGAAACAAGCGAGGGAGCTGAAAACGCGGATGCTATCGCAGCTACCCCCGGCGTCGACTGTCTATGGGTAGGCCATTTCGATTTGACCGCATCACTGGGCATTCCGGGCCAGTTTGAAAACCTGGACTATCTGACAGCGCTCGGGCGCATCATTCAGGCAGCGAAGAACCACAACCGATCGCTCGGACGGTTGGTCGGCTCGCCGAAAGAAGGTCTGGCGGATCTGAAGCAGGGGTTCGATTTCTGCTGTTACGCCACGGACACTGCGCTTTATCAGGGCGCGCTTGTTGCCGGAATTTCGGAACTGAGGAGCGCGGTCAATGACGGTTAGACCTTTCCGTGTCGCATTGTCGGCGAGTTTCAGAAAACCGGACGGTTCGATGACCTATCCTTCGTTCGACCTGTCTCCGTTGACTGATGCGAGTGGGATCGAAACCCGTTTTGTGTCCCACGGTGACCCGATCCGGGCAGCGGAACTGGAAGATATCGATGCGCTCATACTGTTATCAGAGCGATTTACCAAAGATAGTATTCCCGCATCCGGAATTCTAAGCGTCGTTGCTCGCTTTGGCGTTGGCTATGACACGGTCGATGTCGAGGCCTGCACGCAGAACGACATCGCCGTCTGCATCACACCCGACGGGGTACGGCGCCCGGTCGCCGTGTCGATCCTGACGCTGATGCTGGCGCTGACTGGGAAACTGGTGATTAAGCACAAACTTACGCGCCGGGGTCCGGACGGATTCGCCGCGCGAAGCGAACACATGGGCCTGGGGCTCGTTGGCCGAACGCTCGGCTCAGTCGGTATCGGCAATATCGGGGCCGAGATGTTCCGGCTGGCTGCACCATTGGGAATGAAATTCATTGCATATGATCCTTTTGCCGATCTCTCCCTGGCATCAGAACTGGGCGTGGACCTTGTCGATCTGGATACGGTCTTCGCCCAGTCTGATGTTATTTCAATCAATTGCCCGCTGACACCAGACACCCATCATCTGGTCAATGCCAGCCGGCTGTCACAAATGAAGCCGACCGCCTATCTGATCAACACTGCGCGGGGC
This sequence comes from Gammaproteobacteria bacterium, assembly GCA_018699395.1. GTDB lineage: Bacteria > Pseudomonadota > Gammaproteobacteria > Steroidobacterales > Woeseiaceae > UBA1847. The sequence goes on along the minus strand of JABIQN010000056.1, from coordinate 19,366 downwards.
CCAATTGTGAATCAGGCAGATCTGACCCAGGCGCTGCAGAACGGCAGCATCGCAGGCGCAGGGTTGGATGTTTTTGAGGTCGAACCGCCGGCGGCAGATGATCCGATTTTGAAGCTCGACAACGTCATTCTAACACCGCACGCGCTTTGCTGGACCGATCAGTGTTTTGCGGGCATTGGTGCCGCCGATATTACCTCGGTGCTGGACATCAGAGCCGGGCGCTTGCCTGTCGGGCTGTTGAACCAAGAGGTTACCGAGCGCTCTGAATTTTTCAAAAAACTCGCGCGCCTCTCCGCGAAATCATACTGAACGAGACGATAAATGACATTTTCAGTATCTCAGAACTGGCCAGCGCTCGACACCTATAGAACCGCGAAAACTGCTCTGGTAACCGGGGCGGGCAGCGGGATCGGACTAGCAGTCGCGCAGGGCCTTGCCGCAGATGGATATGATGTTGTCCTGGCCGGGCGGCGACTGGAAATTCTGCAGGCGGCTGCAAAGGTTATTGGTGTGCAGGGGTTCCCTCTCGTCATGGATGTGTCTAAGCCTGATGAAGTTACCAGCGGTTTTCGCCGGATTGAGGAGCATTTCGGGCGGCTCGATTTGTTGTTCAACAATGCCGGGACGGGTGTGCCGGGTTCGGTTCTGCTAGAAGATGTCAGCGCAGATGACTGGCAAAGCGTTGTCGCAACCAATCTTTCTGGGGCGTTTTTCTGCGTGCAACATGCTTTTCGGCTGATGAAGTCTCAATCGCCGCAGGGTGGGCGTATCATCAACAATGGATCAGTGTCAGCAACAGCCCCCCGTCCAAATTCTGCACCATATACTGCAACCAAGCATGCGATCACAGGCCTTACAAAATCTGCTGCTCTTGATGGACGTGGATTCAACATCGCAGTCGGGCAAATCGACATTGGCAATGCCGCAACAGACATGACGCGCAAGATGGAAACTGGGATGCCGCAGGCAAATGGAACTGTCGCGCATGAGCCAGTGATGGATGTGAATAATGTTGTCAAAGTGGTCCGGCAAATGGTGGCCTTGCCGCTGGAAGCAAATGTTCAATTCGTCACTGTCATGGCGACTGACATGCCTTTGATCGGGCGCGGCTGAAGTTTCAAAATAAACATGCGAGAGATCAATATGAAAAAGCTCTTCAATAACCCGAATGACTACGCTGACGAGACGCTTGAGGGGATGTGCCTAGCCTTTCCAAATCATTATGCTCGTTCGGGCGAAACGGGTCGGGTCATTACCAGACAGGGCGTGGGCGAGCAGGGCAAAGTTGGAATTGTCACAGGAGGCGGGTCGGGGCACCTCCCGGTTTTTGCTGGATATTGTGGTTCAGGGATGATTGATGCCTGCGCCGTCGGAAATGTCTTTGCCGGCCCGAGCGTTGCAGATTGTATGGATGCAATCAAAGCGGCGAACGGCGGAGCCGGAGTGTTGCGGCTATACGGAAACTACGGTGGCGACCGGATGAATTTCGACATGGCTGGCGAAATGCTAGAACTTGAGGGGATTGAAACAACCACGGTTCTTACTGCGGATGATGTCGCAAGCGCTGGTCCTGAAGAGGCCGAAAAGCGACGCGGCGTAGCAGGAATGGTCTATGCATTCAAGATAGCAGGTGCCGCCGCCAAGGCCGGAGCCAATCTGGCTGAGGTGACGGCGATTGCTCAAAAGGCGGCCGACTCATGCCGCACAATCGGCGTTGCGTTGACCCCTTGCAGCGTCCCCGAGGTCGGTAAACCTACCTTCGAAATCGGCGAAGATGAAATTGAAATGGGCATGGGCATTCACGGAGAGCCGGGGATTTGGCGCGGGGCGCTGGCATCCGCTGACGAAATCGCCCAAGAAATGACCGAGCGGGTCGCGACCGAACTGGATCTCCAAGCGGGCGACAGGGTCTCTGTGCTGGTCAACAGTTTGGGCGCTACGCCACACGAGGAATTGTTTATTCTTTATCGCGTCGTGGCCAGATTCCTGGCGGAACAAAATGTTTCAATTGTCACGCCCTTGGTCGGTCGGTTTGCGACCTCAATGGAAATGACAGGCGCATCGATTTCAATGTTCAAACTTGATAACGAGCTTGAGGGATTTCTCAACGCGCCAACTGATTGTCCGTTTTGGTCCCCCGCATGAGCTATTCATCTGAAGAAGTTCGTGTCTGGCTGAGCAAGTGCGCAGCCCGGATGATTGCGTCTTCCGCTGAACTCAACGCGTTGGACGCAAAACTTGGCGACGGCGATTTGGGCGCCACACTGGAAAAATGTGGCGAGTTGATGCAGGTCGCCATGACGGATCACCGCGACACACCTAGCGATCATTTCAAAGCATGCGCGATGGCTTGCTCCCGCGCGTCAGGTTCTAGCTTCGGGACTCTCATGGCCGTGGCTTTCATGACGATAGCAAAAGAGACAGTCGGTCGTGACAAAATCGAAGCCTGTGAGGTCGTCGATTACATTGACACAGTTAACAAAGCGCTTTTGTCCCGCGGTCGCAGCAACCTTGGAGATAAAACGGCATTGGATTCTCTGGAGGCCATTCGCGCAGAGATTGCGGCGAGAGGTGTTTCAACCAATTTGCACGAGATTGCTCACCAAGCTGCAGTCAAGGCCATAAAGGATTTCCGAGGTCTACCTAACAAGATCGGCCGCGCACGCATGTTTGCAGACAAATCGATAGGTCTGGAGGATCCAGGGATGGTCGCTGTGTTGCGAATTATCGGTCCGGCTCTGTCAGAATAAACCTACTGGCTCTCTCAGAATAACCCACCTTGCCTGACGTCGATAGGGGACTTAGCTAATCAGCTATGCCCACTCCTGTATCCTTCCGCTATTTTAAAACCAGCCCTGAGATCATCCAGCTTGCAGTCATGCTGTATGTAAGATTTCCGCTCTCGCTTAGAAATGTAGAAGACCTTCTGCATGAACGTGGCGTGGACGTAAGCTATGAATCCGTTAGGTACTGGTGGCATAGGTTTGGCTCTCAATTCGCACGCCAGATCAAAAAGCGAAAGGCAGGGGGAATGCAGTCCAGTAATTGGAAATGGCACCTAGATGAAGTTTTTGTGAAGATAAATGGGGAAAGACATTACCTCTGGCGTGCAGTTGATCATGAGGGCGAAGTTTTAGAAAGCTACGTCACCAAAAAGAGAGATAAGAAAGCCGCATTGAAGTTCATGAAAAAAGCTATGCGCCGGTATGGATCGCCCAATGAAATTGTTACCGACAAGCTTCGATCCTACAGTGCAGCAGCAAAAGAGCTGGGCTGTGCAGATAAGTAAGTTACACAGCGATGGGCAAATAACAGAGCGGATAATTCACATTTACCCTTTCGACGACGAGAAAGGGCAATGCTTCGGTTTAGGCGCATTCACAGTCTTCAGAAGTTCGCCTCAATCCACGCCTCATTCTACAATCTATTCAACTCGCAAAGGTCACTCTCAAAACGAAGTACTTTTAAGCTTAAACGTGATGCTGCTCTTAACGAGTGGCATTCCTTACTGATCTCATAGAAAGGGCCGTTAATCGATTACTGATGCTTGGGCTACTTAGTCTGACAGCACCATGGTAACTATGGGCGGAATGCAGACATTCGCTGCGTTTGGAACGAACGGCAGCTATAAATCTTTAAAGGCGCATAAGTGCGGATATGTTAGAGTGCGGCCTATATACATGTAACAGACCCTGTGTTAAGTGCCAAAGAAGTAACGACCTATTGTTTTAAGGATAATATAGAGATGTTGGCGTCTAACATTTCCGACACCCTGCATATCACCGATTTCCAATGCGCGGATCGTATCAGTGATTTCGTTTTCCAAGATCTTTGTAGCCTCATCCCAATCGATATTTGGCAGGAAAGATAACCAAACACGCGCTGCACGATAATACAAAAGATCGTTAATTTCGGCTAAAACTTTATTTTCTGTCAAATCTAATTGCTGTTCGTGTATGGCATTACAAAGTTTGGCATAAGCCTTGTGATCAGGTGAGCCGCTTCGCAATTCACGCGCGTTTAGCTGTAATTCTCGCAATTCGTCCAGCATCTTGGGGCTGGGTGTAACTGGAGAGAGCAAACTTAGATCGTCGGCCAAACGCATACGGAGTGCATAAATGTCTTTGAAGGTTTTAACGTCAACCTCTGTCACGGTGGTTCCAACCCCGTTGCGGGTTGTTACTAAACCTTCGTAATTTAAACGCTGAAGGACACTACGAATAGGGGTTCGACTGACTTCGAATTCTTCTGAAAGCAGCGCCTCATTCAGAACTGTCCCTGGTCCATATTCAAGGACACTAATTCGTTCGCGAATAATTCTGTAAATACGCTCAAAGCGTTCAGCTTGCGTTTCACGGCGTTGAGGCAGGATGGGAGCCATAGATTCTGCGCTTGTATTCACCTTGTTACTCCCATCAATTCATCCAACCTTGGTTTATGACGCATCGGCCATAACACCTGGTAAATCGAACAACTGACCATAGCCTTCGATTTTGTCGGCAATTCCAGCACGTCGCAAACAATCCCACATCATGGCCTGATTACTGCAAACAACTGGCTTGCCAACAGCATCTTCGATCTCTTGTAAAACATCGATGGTTCGAATGCCACCACAACTCATAAAGATCACATCTGCGTCTGGATGATCAATGCTAAGGGCAAATTCCTTTATATACTCGGGCGTGATTAGCCCCATTGCGTACCCGTCCTCAATATTCAACCCCTGAATATCAAGAACTTCGAAACCCTTATCAATCAGGTAATCATATTCCATTGTATTGATTTCGTCCAAATAGGGCGTGCCCACAACGATTTTCTTTGCATTCAGGGCGTGTAGGGCGTTGATTACCCCAGTTACCAACGTCGCAGGCTGTGTCCACGGCGCACCCCGTTTTATTTCAGACATCACATTGTCTTCGCCGTTCACGATAGAACCTGATGTGCATGCGTAACAAACCACCTCTGGTTTGGCTCCAGGTTGTATGATTGATGCAGCTTCGCACATGCCGTCAAGTTGTGCCGCTAAGCTTTCTACAGTGATTTCATTTGAGCAATTCAACCGTGCGATACTTGTGCCAACACCTTCGGGGGCAAGGCGGAAAATGTTTTCTTCCATGACCAAATCTGATGCGATAACGATGAACCCTAACTGCGCCCGCCAATGAGTACCTTTATCATAACGTACTTCGCGTGATGTGGATTGTATGATGTGTTTTTGGTGTCCCATGTGGCTTTCCTCGGTTGTATTTAGGCCTAAAGTTGGCGGCAATTTTAGCGTAACTCAATGCTAAATGGATGCGTTGTTTGAATAGCTATATATAGTTAAATCAAAGTTGGCAATATTTTTCAGAAGCACCTTTTGAATAAAATTATCTTTAACTGCTCATGCTATGAGGCAAATACTATTTAAATATAAAGATATACAGCTATAATACTATCAGATTTTTTACATACTTGCGAAATTATTTATTGACCAATTACGTCGAATCATGCAACCTATATATAGTTAATGTAAAGCAATGCGAAAATGGGAGCATATCGAGATGCTAAATAAGGAAATCAATTTGGGGCGCGAGAAGGATCAACTACCGCTTTTCAAGAACCGCACTACTGAGCTTCAACGTCGACTAAAGGATGAGGGCATTGATGTGCTTATAATGACTGACGCCGATTCAATTTACTATTATTCAGCCTATTGGGGTGACCTTGGTTTGGAATTCGGGCGACCCACATTGCTGGTTGTTGCAAGCGGAGGCGATGTCACGCTGATCACACCAGGTTCTGAATCCCTGATGGCAGAAGCGATGTCCTGGGGTTACGATATTGCCTTTTACTCTGACGGGGTTGGAACAGAGTGGCGCGCACCGCTGGATAAGGCTTTGGGTAAGAATGCAGGCTCTTTGCGTATCGCAATTGAAAGAGACAAAATTCCAGCCGTTATATCGAACCACTTAAATCAAGAGTTTAGCAACAACCTGCCAACCAACGGCTCGCCAATTATTGCAAGCATGCGGGTTATTAAATCTGCGGAAGAACTGCAAATGGTGCGCCAAGCTGGTCAGGTAGCTATTGCGATGGGGATTGCTGGGCGCGACTCTATGGCTGTTGGGGTTCCAGAATATGAGGTTTCTTTGGCTTGTATTAACGCAGGAACAAGAAAAGCTGCCGAAATCATTGGTGCAGAAGATATAAATGCGCTGATGAGCCCAATGATTCATAACCTTCAGGCCGTGAATTCTGGAAAGTATACAAGCTACACACATTTGCATCCACGGGTCAAAGAGTTGGTACATGGTGACCCAGTCTATATGTGTTTCTGCTCTATTTGCCACTTCAAGCAACTGAAGATCGGTTATGATCGCCAATATTTTGTAGGTGATGCGGACGATAGAATGGCAAGTATTTATAATACCGCTATCGATGCGCAAGCAGCATCATTGCGTGAAATGCGCCCAGGTGCGATTGCAGAAGATGTCCATAAAGCTGCTGACGACGTTTACCAATCCGCCGGATTTGCACCCACTTACAGAACGGGCCGCGCTTTGGGCTTTTCTTCACTTGAAGAACCTCAGTTGAAATACGGCGATAAAACACCGTTACGCGCAGGTATGGTGTTTGCCGTTGATGGTGGCATTACCGTTGATGAGTTTTTCGGAGCAAGAGTGGGTGACACAGTTATTGTTACCGATGATGGCATCGAGATTGCCACTGAATTCCCTAGGGATCTAACAGTCGTCTAAGTACATAGCCGCGGACACATATAATTATAGGAATATCAAATGACTGAAAAATACGATGCAATTATCATCGGTGCAGGAATTATCGGAGCTGCAATTGCGTATGAGTTAGCCAAAAAAGGTAAAAAAACTCTAAACGTGGATATCTTGCCTGCAGCAGGATACGGGTCTACGTCCAATTCATGTGCTATCGTACGCGTTTACTATTCTACGCTTGATGGCTGTGCGATGGCCTATGACGGTTATCACTATTGGGACAATTGGGCCGAATATCTGAATGCCGACAAGGGTGAAGATTTAGCAGTCTTCCACAAGACAGGCAATTTGGTTCTAAAAACGGAAAGTAATGATAGGATGAGCGGAACATTGGGGCATTTGGATGCGCTTGATATTCCCTTCACACATATGACGACAGATCAAATATCAAAGGAGTTCCCATTCTTTAATATGTCTTGTTTTGCGCCAGCCAAGACATTGGATGACCCTGCGTTTGGTGAACCAACAGGTGGCTCTATCGAGGGAGGTGTTTTCTTCCCGAAAGGTGGATATGTTTCTGATCCACAATTGGCGACACAAAACATTCAACATGCTGCCGAGCGGGTTGGAGCAGAGTTTTTGTTCAATCGGCGTGTGGTGGAAATTCCTACCACGGACAATCGTGTTCAAGGTGTGGTTCTAGATGACGGTCGTCGCATTGAAGCGCCGATTGTCGTGAATGTTGCAGGCCCTCATTCATACCAAATTACTGAAATGGTTGGGGCAGAAAAAGATATGCGCATATCAACGCGTGCGCTTCGCCAAGAAGTTGTACATGTTCCTGCACCCGAAAGCGTGGATTACGCAGCTAATGCGCTTGTTTGGTCTGACAGTGATGCAGCTCTTTATGCGCGCCCAGCAGTAGGAAATAAAATCCTGATCGGCAGTGAAGATCCGCCCTGTGATGTGCATCAGTTCGTTGATCCTGATGATTATGACAAAAATTTCACGGATCAATTAACGGTTCAAGCAATGCGGTTTGCGCAACGTTTTCCTGAAATGGGTATTCCAAACTCGTTGCAAGGCTGTGTCGATCTTTATGATGTGACCGAAGATTGGATTCCACTTTATGATCGGACATGTGTTGATGGTTTCTATCTGGCATGTGGATCAAGCGGTAACCAGTTTAAGAACGCACCCGTCGCAGCTAAGGCAATGGTAGAGCTAATTGACGCTTGTGAAGGTGGTCATGATCATGACGTGATACCGTTGACATATAAGTTAGAGAATATGGGTCACGAAATTGATCTTGCGACTTTCTCGCGTCTACGTGAAGTAAATCAAGACAGTAGCTTCTCTGTTCTTGGATAAAGGTAACATTCGGCTTCACTTTTCTGTTTAACAATGGGTGAAGCCGATATTGTGTTAATCACAATCGAAACGCAGTTTGTGAAATATTGGATTCACCCAAAGTATCGGCGCAGGTTTCTATTATGTGCTAAATAAAATTTCCGAAAGGGTTTACATTGACTATTAATCTCGACCAACTTATTCACCTGCGTCACTGGCTACACGCACATCCAGAAGTGTCACGTCAAGAGAATGATACAGCGCAGTATATGCGTCAATTCCTTTCCGAACACGCAACCCCAGATGAAATTATTCCACTTGCTGATGCTGGTTTCGCTGCTGTGTATAAGGGTGCGGCCCCAGGGAAAACCGTGTTAATTAGGGCTGAACTGGACGCACTTCCAATCCATGAAGTTAATGACGATATTCCCTATCGTTCTGTACATGATGGAGTGGGTCATAAATGTGGTCATGATGGGCATATGACAATACTTGCAGGGGTTGCACAAACGCTTTCAGACAGACCTGCAACGGGGCGTGTCGTTTTGTTATTTCAGCCAGATGAAGAAACTGGAACAGGCGCGCGGGAATGTCATGCGCACAAGAACTTTCAACAAATACGACCTGACTTTGCATTTGCACTGCACAACTTACCCGGTTTTGTAAAAGGGGAAATCTTTTGCAAAACCGGAACCTTCGCATCAGCGGTAAAATATGTTGCCATTGAAATGACGGGTATAGAAACCCATAGTGCACAGCCAGAAACTGGTGTCAGCCCTTCTTTTGCCTTGGCTGAATTGACCTTGATGGCGCAGGAGGTGCAGGCGAAATATGATGATCCAGATGCCTATGCCCTTATTGTTCCTATTTTCAACCGTATGGGTGTGCAATCATCAGGTGTTAGTCCCGCCAAAGGGGAGGCACACTTCACCTTGCGTTCTGGAAGCGGCAGCACTGTTGAAGCCATGTGGAAAGATTTTTTAGACTGTGCAAGAGTGATTGCTGAAAAACATGGGTTGAACCTAGAAACAGCAATCAAGGAAGAGTTTGCTGAAACTGCCACAAGTGAAAAAGCATTTGATCTTATCAAAAGGGCAGCGGGAAATGCAGGTCTTGGGTTTAATTTGATCAACCGACCGTTCCGTTGGGGTGAAGATTTTGGTGAAATCACTGGCTACTATGAAGGCGGTATGTTTGGTTTGGGAGCGGGGCAGGATCAACCCGATCTTCATACTCCAAATTACGACTTTCCTGACGACCTCTTGGAATATGGAATCAGGATGTTCAAAGAGTTGATTTCAAATACACTCGCAGAGACTGAAACAGACACGAATTTGTAGAACGCGTTTGTGTTTACGGCTTAAGAACTCTTGTCAAAAACACGACAAAGTTTGATACTAATCTCGCAACTACCTAGGTGAAACTATTCAAATGGGTAAGTGTAAAATCTGTAAGAATTATGTAGGGTGTCATCATGAGGTTAGACCAACGAGATATTGACATCTTACGCGTGCTTTCTAAGGAAGGGCGGATTACAAAAGCTGCCCTAGCGGATCGTATAGGCTTGTCTCCAACCCCGTGTTGGGAGCGGTTAAAGAAATTGGAAAAAGCTGGTTTAATTGAAGGTTACCACGCTGAAATTAATCTTAAAAAACTGGCAGCACATGTTACGGTTTTAGTGGCGGCAGAAATCTCTGATCATACTGCTGCCAGCTTTCATACCTTTGAAGTGGCTGTGAAAAAGCACCCAGAAATCACAGGGTGTTGGGCATTGGGAGGTGGATTTGACTATCTTTTACAAATCGTAACCCGTGACATCGATAGCTATCAACGGCTGATAGACGATATGCTTGATGCCCGTATCGGCTTGGCGCGTTATTTCACATATATTGTTACAAAACAGATCAAAGGTATGGGAGCGCCACCTTTGGATATCCTCATGGCTGAGTAGACGATTCTTCTGGAATGAATGGCATCCATAGATGAAACTACTGTAGGCAGATATAAACTTAGTCCCATCCTCCGATGAGTATTGCGATACTCAATTAAATTCGGAGAAACAGCATGTTAGATTCTACTCTTTCAAGTTACAATAGCATCCACGATAAATCTCTCATTCGTAACTTTGGCTATATTGGGGGCAAATGGATTGGGGCTGAAACTGGGACAACTATTTCTGTCACAAATCCTGCGACAAGTGATAAGATTGGAGAGATTGCGAGCTTGTCAGCAGATGAATCCGCTACTTCAGTAGATGCTGCCCAAGCTGCGTTTTTGGAATGGTCGAGCCTTCTGCCACAAGTGCGATCTACAATCCTGCGGCGTTGGTACGGTTTGATATTAAAGCATAAAGAAGATCTCGCACAAATTATGGTATTGGAACAAGGTAAGCCTTTGTCTGAAGCCAGAGGAGAGATCGAGTATGGGGCATCATTTGTTGAGTTTTACGCAGAAGAAGCAAAGCGTCCAAATCTTGAAGGTGTTACATCACATCTAAAAGGGGCCGAAGTCGAGCTTTGGCGTGAACCCGTTGGTGTTGCGGCCCTAATAACACCCTGGAATTTCCCATCAGCAATGTTGACCAGAAAAGCCTCTGCGGCTTTGGCTGCTGGTTGTACGGTTGTGGCTCATCCTTCTCATGAAACGCCGTTCTCGGCATTGGCGCTTGCAGAACTGGGCGAACGAGCAGGGATGCCCCCTGGTGTATTCAACGTCGTGACTGGGCACGCACCTACAATTGTAGAACCTTGGACCCAAGATCACCGTGTACGTGCTTTGTCTTTCACGGGTTCGACTGAAATCGGGAAACTATTGTATCGGCAAAGTGCGGATACAATAAAACGTTTGGTATTAGAGCTTGGTGGTCACGCACCCTTTTTAGTTTTTGCAGATGCAGATTTAGACAAAGCTGTTGATGAGGCCATTGACGCAAAATTCGCAACATCGGGACAAGACTGTTTAGGCGCTAACCGCTTTTACATTCATCAATCTCTATATGATGAATTCTGCAGAAAATTTTCTGAAAAAACAGCGGCACTGCGTGTTGGGCCAGGAGCGGAAAACTTGGATATTGGCCCATTGATGAATGAAGGCGCAGTTCTTAAACAAGAAGAACACGTGGCTGATGCTATTGCCAAAGGAGCAAAACTTCTAACAGGCGGAAAACTACACAGCGCAGGCCCTTTATTCTTTGAACCAACTGTTCTCGTAGATGTTCCCGCAGATGCGCTAATCATGCACGAAGAAACATTTGGTCCAGTTGCGGCTATTACATCGTTTGAAACAGAAGACGAAGTTGTTGAACGCGCAAACGCTACTGAATACGGTTTGATTGCCTATGTACATACAACTAACGCAGGACGCATTTATCGCACCAGCCGTTCACTCCAATTTGGTATGATTGCAGTGAATCGCACAAGTGTAACTGGCGCCCCAGTTCCCTTTGGTGGTGTTAAGCAATCGGGTCTTGGTCGGGAAGGATCAAGATTAGGTATGGAAGCGTTTACAGATGTGAAATACGTCTGTCGTGATTGGGTATAAAAGTTAAAAGGAAATACAAATGCTAAAAAATGATCAACTAGACCAATGGGACCGCGAGAATTTCTTTCATCCCTCTACCCACCTTGCCGATTTTGCGCGTGGTGACTTGCCAAGTCGTATCATAACAGGCGGGGAGGGGTCTTATATACAAGATCGTGATGGCAACAAGTTCCTGGATGCTTTTGCAGGTTTATATTGCGTAAATGTAGGATACGGTCGCACTGAAATTGCAGATGCTATTTCGAAACAAGCCCATGAATTGGCTTATTATCATTCATATGTTGGTCACGGCACAGAAGCGTCAATTACTCTTTCTAAAATGATCCTAGATCGAGCGCCTGAAAATATGAGTAAGGTTTACTTTGGCCAATCAGGTTCTGATGCTAATGAAACCAATATCAAGCTGGTTTGGTATTATAATAATATTTTAGGCAGGCCAGAGAAGAAAAAGATTATTTCGCGCTGGCGTGGTTATCACGGTTCTGGCCTAATGACGGGGTCTCTGACAGGGTTAGAATTGTTTCATAAAAAGTTTGACCTGCCGCTAAGTCAAGTTGTTCATACGGATGCACCGTATTATTTCCGTCGCCCTGATATGGGAATGAATGAAGAGGAGTTTTCGACTTATTGTGCATCCGAATTAGACAAGCTTATTCAAGCTGAAGGGCCTGATACAATTGCGGCGTTCATTGGTGAACCTGTGTTGGGGACAGGGGGAATTGTACCGCCGCCAGCAGGATATTGGGCTGCAATTCAGGAAGTTCTGGAAAAATACGATATTCTTCTTATCGCGGATGAAGTGGTCACTGGGTTTGGTCGACTAGGAACGATGTTTGGATCAGATCATTACGGCATCAAACCCGATATTATTACGATCGCTAAAGGTTTAACCTCGGCTTATGCACCTTTATCTGGATCTATTGTATCTGACAAAGTGTGGAAAGTATTGGAAGACGGTACAGATGAATTTGGGCCAATAGGTCATGGCTGGACATATTCAGCACACCCCATTGGAGCCGCTGCTGGTGTTGCAAATCTAAAACTTATTGATGACCTTGGCTTGGTTGCTAATGCTAAGGAAACAGGTGCTTATCTCAATCAAGCCATGAAAACCGCTTTGGGAGATCATCCGAACGTCGGTGATATTCGTGGGGAAGGGATACTCTGTGCTATTGAAATGGTAGAAGATAAAGCCAAGAGAACATTATTTGACCCATCCGCAAAGATCGGCCCGTCTATTGCCGCCGCTTTATTAAAACGGAATATAATAGCGCGAGCAATGCCTCAAGGTGATATTATAGGTTTTGCACCGCCAATGAGTTTGACCAAAGAAGAGGCCGACATTGTGGTCGACGCCACGAAAGAAGCTGTGGAAGAGGTCTTTTCTAGTGTATCTTAGATATACTATGGGAATTAAATCATAGATCGCATCACTCAACATCCTACTTAAAGATTGTTACAAGCGATCTTAAAAAACTCTTAGCGTCAACTTAAGGGTATTGTCAGACAAACTTGACGTCCCATTGGTTGATCCCTAATTTTTATGTCTGACAACACAAAACCCATTCAAATATTTCAAAACTTCGCCCAAAATCATCCGCTTAGCGGTTATGTATTACGTGCGTTACCCACTTAGTTTTCGCCAAGTTGAGGATATCTTGCATGAGCGCGGCACTTTGATACGTGTTAGGCTTTGTCTGATAACACCAGTTTGACGCCTAAATATCTAACAGTGCTGCCCAGCTTAGTGTGACCTAGCAAAAGCTGGACAGTACGGAGATTGCCCGTCTTCTTGTATATTTGTGTGACCTTCGTTCGCCTCATTGAATGCTTACCATCGGCCGTAACTTCTAAACCGATGGACCCAACCCAATCCCGCACGATCCGCGCATATTGACGCGTTAAGATATGCAGGCGCTCGTGGAAACGGCCTGGCCAGAGAAATTCTGATCCGACCATGAGCGGATCCTCCATCCATTTCGCAACCGATGCACGGGTGCCTTCCGATATCTCAAACCGAACGGGCTTTTGCGTCTTGCCTTGTAGCACCGAGGCCCGTTCCTTGATCTGGCCTGACGCCATCACATCAACGACTTGCATGCGACAGAGGTCACAACCGCGTAGCTTGCTATCAATAGCCATATTGAAAAGCGCGAGGTCACGATGGTTTTCTGCAAGCTCCAAGCGAGCCCTAATCGCCCAGACATGTTTTGGCTTAAGTGGACGTTTTTGCCCGACGATGCGGCCTTTGTTCCAGGCGGGACGAAGTGCGCGAATGGCAGGTAAGTTTAGTGTTTCCATGACAGATCCTCCGTTCCGCCAATCCTTCCACAACGACAACCCAACGTTGACTGAGCCAGCATATCACAGAATGCTGCGGCGTATCCGATGGCGGCTTCGAGCCCAGGCTCTTCAATGTTGCTCAATGAAAGAAAGGCTGCTTACAGTTAGACAGCGAGGTCGATTCAGAATTCTCATCCAATTGCACCCGCCGTCAATTCCCGATCACGCTGCGGGCTAACTTCCCGAATTCCGTCATTCAGATAGTGTGGGGCAATAGCAATCGTTAGATGAGTTTACGGCGGATAATGCTGATCGAGATTTTCCCTGGAATCAATTGCGCTCTAATGAAATCGCGACTGCTTTATTCAGTTTGCTCACAAGTTCTTCAATTTGCGCATCTTCAATGATGAAGGGTGGTGCGAGAAGAACGTGATCGCCTTTTCGTCCGTCTCGGGTTCCGGGCATTGGGTAACAGATTAAACCAGCCTCGAAGGCAGCTGTTTTGATTTTACCGGCAAGGCCTCGCGCAGGATCGAACGGCGTTTTCGTTTCGCGATTTTCAACCAACTCTATGGCTTGAAAGAGGCCCCGCCCACGAATGTCGCCGATGTGAGGATGCTGACCGAAACGTTCATTTAGTGCAGCAGAAAGTTTCTCGCCTTGCTCTGTTGACCTGTTGCAGAGGTCCTGGTCCAAAATTTTTTGTACGACAGCTAGCCCCGCGGCAGTGGCGACGGGATGTCCAAGATAGGTGTGACCGTGCTGGAAAAACCCGCTTCCTGCTTTGATGGTTTTATAAATGGCATCCGTACATAGCATCGCGCCAATGGGTTGGTAGCCAGCACCTAGTCCTTTCGCAATGCACAGGATATCTGGAAATATGCCATCAGCGGCGCAAGCAAATAGATGTCCTGTGCGGCCCATTCCACACATGACCTCATCCAAAATCAAAAGCACGCCATACTGATCGCAAATCTCGCGGATACGTTTGAAATAACCCTCCACCGCAGGCACTGCGCCGAGCGTTGCGCCAACAACGGGTTCTGCCATGAAGGCCATCACGGTCTCTGGCCCAAGGCGCAAAATTTCGTCCTCGAGCTCTTGCGCGGCGCGCAAACCGTATTCGACAGCGCTCTCACCTTCGGCGCGCAGCGTGTATTCATAACAGGGCGCGATATGGCTAACGTCAACGAGCAGCGGCGCGAATTGACGCTTGCGCAACTCATTTCCGCCCGCAGAGAGCGCGCCAATCGTATTGCCATGATAGCTTTGCTGTCGCGCGATCAGATGGCGACGCTGAGTTTCGTCAATCTCTACAAAATATTGGCGTGCAAGTTTAATCGCAGCCTCTGTTGCCTCTGACCCACCTGAAACGAAATAGACCTTATCCAAATTGCCCGGCGCGTGTTTGGCCAAAAGATCAGCCAATGCTTCCGCAGGCTTGGACGTCAAAAAACCTGTGTGCGCGAAGGCCAGATCAGCAACTTGCTTTTGCACTGCAGCGATCACATCTGCATCGCCGTGACCAAGGCACGACACTGCCGCACCACCTGATCCGTCAAGGAAGGCTTTGCCGGTGCTGTCATACAAATAGCACCCTTCGCCGCGAACGGCAGTTGGCGGGGACGTGCGGCAATGACGGGAAAACACATGTGACATCAGGACGGACCTTTTGAAAGAGAAAGGGAGAATTGTATGCTCGTTTTGCAAAGCAATTTTGTTCGTAGAACCGATGCGCATCTGCACGCGCGAGACCACTACAGAGGCGAATATGATCACAGTCAAGCGCGTGTGCTTCACGTTTCGCTCGCTCTATGAGACGTGCGCCAATGCCAGAGCCAGGCTGTTTTTGCTCAACAACCAGATCGTCGATATAAAACGTCTTTCCCCAGAATACATCATAAGTGATCTGATACCCCAAGAGACCGTTCGCATCCGAGGTCACAAAGCAGCGATATCCATTGCTTAGTGCCTGTTTCAAGCGAGTGTCATGGAGGTCATTCGCTACCGTACCTCTGAGCAGTTTCAGGATCGGCGCAATGACGTTGATATCCTCACAGGGGGCAATTTCAATGCTCATGCGGCGGACTCCTTACCTTGCGCATTGAGCGCAGCTTTGAGAAACGCTACCGCTTGTGCGTTGCTAGCCCAAGACGCGCCATCTGGCGTGCGTGTATTATTCTCAAAACCAACGCGCAAATCGCAGCCAACCTTAGCGGCTTCAATGAGACAAGCCTGTTCATTTGGGCCAAAAGCACACACAGTTACATTCAAATTAAGCGACTGCGCAGCATCAAGCAAAGTAGCTATCTCATTAGGTTTCCCAGCACGCGCGGGCGCATATTGGCCAAGCACAAAGATCGAATCGCGCATTTTGTAAGGAACCAAACCAGAGGCCAGCCATTGCTCCAAAAGCTCGACGCAGGACAGGTCATAAAGGATGTGCTGCACCTTCGTTTCATGTCGCGCTGTGGCGCTATAAACACGCGATATCAGTTCGGGCGCGCGCGCAATTTCGCGAACGGAAATGCTCGCTGCGGCGGGTTTTAAGGTTTCAAGCAGATGAAGTTGATCTGCGACGCTGAATCTATCAGCAGACTCCGTCGTGATTTGGATTTCAATGTCTGGTGCGGTCTGTTTCAGATGCGTAATGACCTCGCGGTAAATCTCTGAATCCAAGCTATGAGCGCCATCTTTATCACGCACATGCAGGTGGATTGCATTCGCGCCAGCCACAAAACAATCGCGCGCTGTTTCCGCCAGTTCGTCCGTGGATATGGGTACTCTTGCGTGGTCCGATTTTTGAAGGCGTGCACCGTTTGGCGCAACAGTTATGTGAGGCGCGCGTGTCATGGGCGCATCCTGTCGCCGCTTGGGTTAAACGCGGGCCCGACCAGCATACGCCCTGCCATCTTGACGCCCGCGATATCCATCAAGATCGCTGCACCATCTTGAACGTCGGTGACATGCGCCAAAGCAATCGGCGCGCCAACGCGGTACCCGTAGGCTGCAGAGGTGGTTTGCCCGATGATCTTGTCGCCAAGGTAGATAGGCTCGTGACCAATCGGAACGGCCGTGTCATCATCAAGAAGGATCGTGACCATCGACAGCTTTTGCGTCTCGCGGTGTTTTGTGAGTGCCTCAGCGCCGACAAATCCGCCTGTCTTTGCCGCCATACCAGCCATGCCAACCTGAACCGGGCTGATGTCGCTATCAAGTTCGTGCCCCATCGCCGCGAAGCCCTTTTCGATTCGCATCGACGTTTGTGCGAAAAGGCCCGCAGGCGTGGCACCTGCCGCGGTTATCGCGGCGTAAATTGTAGACGCGTTTTCAGCCTTGCAAGTGATTTCGAAACCCGCTTCCCCCACATAAGACATTCGAACTGCGCGCACGTGCTTGCCTGCGATATGTGCTGTGCCGACTTTGAAATATCCAAGCGCGTTGAGGTCCGCAGCACCTGTTTGTGTAATGATACGCGCTGCATCAGGCCCCATAAGACCCAGCACGGAATAGTCTTCGGTGCTGTCAACTAAGGTCACGTTGAAGCCGTCTGAATGGCGTCTCAACCACGTTAGATCCCGCTTGATCGCGTTGGTGCCAACGAAAAGACGGTAATGATCTGTCGCGATGCGGTGGGCCGTCAGATCACTTTCATAGGTGCCGCGTTCGTTCAAAATCGCAGTGTAGATCGCGGTGCCCTCGGGGTGGTCCATATTGCGCATGCAGACATGTTGCAGGAACTCGCAAGCGTCTGGACCAGTGACGTCGATCTTGCCAAAGGGGGAAGCATCAAAAATGGCGGCCTTTTCGTGTGCCGCTTTCACTTCGGCGCGCACGTTTTCAAACCAATCGGGGCGCTCAAACGTTAATTTCGGCTCGGATGTTTTGCCAAAATAGAGCGGTCGCTCCCAGCCGTAGACTTGCCCCATATGCGCTTTTGCAGCGCGGTAGTCTTTGTCGAGCGGAAGTAAGCGTAAGTTGCGAGCAGTTTTCAGTTGGCGACCGGGATATGCGATCTCGTAATGTGTCCCCAAAATCTCAGGCGCGCGCGCCATAAGGTGATCAAGCGAGTTAAAAACCGGCGCAAAGCGCTTAGCGTCAGATTCCGAGAGGTCATAAGCCGAGTGGCCATGCACAATGCAATGCGCAAGGTTCATCCCCGCGCCGCCGCCCGAGGCCATGCCGACAGAGTTCATCCCGCAGCCAAGGAAGAGGCCCTTGGTTTCGGCGGTTTCACCTAGCATGAACGTGCCGTCAGGGGTAAAGCTTTCAGGCCCGTTGAGCAACATTCTGACTTCGGCGCTTTCGAGCGCAGGCAAGCGGTGAAGAGCAAGCTCCATCATAGGCTCGAAGTGATCCCAGTCTTCGTCCAAAAGGCTGAACTCGAAGCTTTCATCAAGGCTCCCAGGCTTGATCGGCTTGCCCATTGGCTCAAAGCAGCCCACGAGCAGCCCGCCGCTGTCGTCGCGGATGTAAAGGTGGTTGTCATGGTCACTGAGCGTCGGCGTATTGCCGACGATACCGTTAATAGGCTTGGTCAGCAGGTAAAAATGCTCACACGCTAGCGCAGGCACTTCGGCCCCCGCCATGGCGCCAACTTCGCGCGACCAGAGCCCGGTGCAAAGCGCAATCGTGTCACACATTATGATGCCTTGGGTTGTCTCGACGCCAGTGATGCGACTATCTTTAGTGAGGATACCGGTGACGCCTGTACCTTCAAACAGCTTAGCCCCAAGCCCTTTGGCGGCTTTGATCAGCGCGGCGCAAACGTCAGAGGGCGACACGCGGCCATCTTCGGGGGACCAAACAGCGCCGAGCACGTCGTTGGCGTTCATTAGAGGCCAGCGCTCTTTGGCTTCGCCGGCGCTAATCGAGGTGGCATCAATGCCATAGGCATGTGCCAAAGCCTCTTGACGTCTAATGTGCGTCATGCGGTCAGGCTTGGTTGCGATAGAAAGCGAGCCTTTCTGGACCCAGCCGACATTCTGGCCGGTTTCTTTCTCAAGCTGGCTGTAGAGATCTACAGAATACTGGATCATCCGTGTCAGATTGTGCGAATGGCGCAGGGCACGTACCTGCGCCGCTGAGTGCCATGTTGTACCCGAGGTGAGCTTGTTGCGTTCCAGAAGTATCGTGTCTTGTACGCCCATTTTCGCGAGATGATAGAGCGTCGAACACCCCATGATACCCCCGCCGATAACCACGACGGAAGCGTGCGGAGGAAGATTGGCCATTCTGGTTTTCCTAAAATGTAGCGCGCCATGGAGCGCCTGTGTAGAGGTTGCTTTAGTCTCTAAGGTTTCTATAATTACAAAAATAGTCAATACGCACAAAAAATAACGTATGTTATATTTTTTGACCCTAAAACCTATGAGCGAATCGACTTGGACCCAACATTAAAAAATAAAACAATTTCAAAGATTAAGCAGTCAGTTTCCACCCTGTCTCCTAGGCTCAAAGCGGTAGCAAAGTATATCGTC
>JABIQN010000055.1 GCA_018699395.1 Gammaproteobacteria bacterium | reverse complement strand
GGTAATGCCGGGCGATAATGTCCAGATGGTTGTTGAACTGATTGCACCGATTGCTATGGAAGACGGTCTGCGTTTCGCTATTCGCGAAGGTGGTCGTACTGTTGGCGCCGGTGTTGTCGCGAAAGTTATTGAGTAAAAATTATGGCTGAGAATCAAAACATTAGAATTCGCCTGAAAGCATTCGATCATCGCTTGATCGATAATTCAGCACGAGAAATCGTTGATACCGCTAAGCGCACAGGTGCTACAGTCAAGGGCCCTATTCCGTTACCGATGAGAAAAGAACGTTTCACGATTCTTATTTCGCCGCATGTGAATAAAGATGCTCGTGATCAGTATGAGATTCGTACTCACAAGCGCTTGATGGATATCGTTGATCCTACCGATAAGACGGTTGATGCTTTGATGAAGCTTGAATTGCCTGCTGGAGTTGATGTTCAGATTAAACTGAATTAGTTCTTTGCTTTAATAATTTTTTGGCTCGCGGCTAACATATGTATAACTCGGAATGGCTCGCTGAGCTGAATTTCCGGTTATACATATCTTGCCCGCATGCCTGATAATTAGTACGACGATTCTTTCAGGTTTATTTGGATGGTTTGCCAAAATCTTGCAACATTATTCGATGCTGAGAGGGCGATTGGGTGGGTGTTGATAGGAAATAAAGTGGACCGAAGAGAACTATTTCAGTCAATACTCACTCGGACACCCTATAGATATTAACTAAGTCTTTGATACTATTAGCTTAAATCAGTATTAGGAAAAATCGCAAAAAACTCTGAAAACCGTTTGTAATAAGGGTTAGGAGTCGTATAATTGCGGGCTTGCTAGATTTGGCCGGACCGGGAGTCGGCCAGAAGAATAGATAGCGAATACTAGTCGCCAGGAAATCGAGGGTGACACGGCAAATCCCGGAACTGCCGAAACGGTTATTTGACCGTGACGGAGCTTGGGTCAGCCCCAGAGCAATGAGGATTCATTCCTCAGCGATGGCTGGCCCTTTCGTATGTCTGACTAGAACGAAAAATACAGTGGTTGCCAATCGAAGTGGCCACAGTGAAGATTTTAAATTTAGAGATTGTCACTGACCAAACGAAGTCGGTGTGAGGTTTTGAAAATGACAATGGGTCTTGTTGGTCGCAAATGCGGCATGACACGCATCTTTGCGGAAGACGGAATTTCGATTCCAGTCACCGTAATTGAGGCACAACCAAATAAAATCACTCAGGTGAAAACCATTGAGAATGATGGCTATCGTGCGCTGCAAGTTTCAGCCGGAAGCCGTAGAGCATCTCGTGTAGTTAAACCTGCAGCTGGTCACTTCGCAGCAGCGAAGGTAGAAGCCGGCGACCTTATGATGGAGTTTCAACTCGATGACGCCGACAAAGGTGAATTCGCAGCTGGGAACGAGCTTAAGGTTGACCTCTTCGAGGAAGGCCAGAAAGTCGATGTTATTGGTACGACAATTGGTAAAGGTTTTGCCGGTGCCATTAAACGTTGGAACTTCAGCATGCAGGATGCGACACATGGTAATTCGCTGGCGCATCGAGCCCCCGGTTCTATCGGTCAGAATCAAACTCCTGGCCGCGTCTTTAAGGGTAAGAAGATGGCCGGTCACATGGGTAATGTGCAACGTACGGTACAGAATCTTGTCGTTGTGCGTGTTGACGTCGAAAGGAATCTTCTCCTGATCAAGGGCGCTGTCCCGGGTCACGCTGGTGGCAAAGTTGTTGTGCGCCCCGCGATTAAGACCAAGAAGAAGAGGACGCAGTAATGAAATTGAAATTACAAGATAAGGGTACAGTTGACGTTGTAGATGCAGCATTCGGCGTAGCCTTTAACGAGCCTCTGATTCACCAGGTCGTTACCGCGTATCTCGCAGGTAGCCGTGCTGGTACGAAAGCGCAGAAGAATCGTTCTGCAGTTCGCGGCGGCGGCGCTAAGCCTTGGGCTCAGAAGGGTACTGGCCGCGCACGTGCTGGTACTTCGAGCAGCCCGATCTGGGTTGGCGGTGGTCGCACCTTTGCGGCGCAACCTCGCAACTTCGATCAGAAAGTAAATAAGAAAATGTATCGTGCGGCTATCCGCTCGGTACTGTCAGAACTGATTCGTCAGGATCGTATGGTCGTCGTCAACGAGCTCGTGCTTGAAGCGCCGAAAACGAAGCTACTGGCAACGAAGCTTAAGGAATACAATCTGGATAGTGTTCTGATCCTGAATGAAGCGTTTGATGAAAAGGTGTTCCTTGCAGCTCGTAACTTACCGAATGTTGGCATCTGCGACGTTGCCTCAATGGACCCGGTCGTGCTGATTCGATTTGAGAAGATTCTGGTAACAGTACCAGCGCTGAAACTGATCGAGGAGCGTCTGTCATGAGTCGAGCTCTGCACCAGGAAAAATTATTGACAGTGATTCAAGGTCCGCATCTGTCTGAAAAGGCGCACGTAGCGGCTGAGAGTAATCAGGTTGTTTTGAAGGTTCGTACAGACGCAACGAAAAAAGAAATAACACAGGCAGTTGAGCTGCTCTTCGAGGTTAAAGTCGAAGCGGTGCAGGTTGTTAACGTCAAGGGTAAAGCCAAGCGTTTTCAACAGACCAAGGGCCGTCGTCCGGACTGGAAAAAAGCATACGTGAAGCTCGCTGATGGAGCCTCCATCGAAGAGCTCTTCGGCGCAGAATAAAGGTTATTTGACATGTCATTACATAAAGCAAAACCGACATCGCCTGGACGACGTTTCGTCGTCTCAGTTAAGACGCCGGATCTGCATAAGGGCAAGCCGCATGCACCTCTTCTTGAAAAGAAGTCGGGCAATGGCGGTCGCAACAATAATGGTCGTATCACGGTTCGTCACCAGGGTGGCGGCCACAAGCAGCACTATCGTCTTGTTGACTTCAAACGTGATAAGGACGGAATCGCGGGTGTTGTAGAACGCCTTGAATATGATCCGAATCGTAGCGCTCACATCGCATTGGTCCTGTATTCTGATGGTGAACGCCGTTACATTCTGGCACCAAAGGGTGTTCGGGCCGGCACACCCGTAATTAGTGGTGAAGATGCGCCGATCAAACCTGGTAACGCTCTGCCGATTCGTGCGATTCCGGTTGGTACCACAGTTCATAACGTTGAAATGAAGCCTGGCAAGGGCGGCCAGCTCATTCGATCAGCTGGTTGTTCTGCGCAACTGGCTGCTCGTGAGGGTGCTTACGCAACACTGCGTTTGCGCTCCGGCGAGACACGTAAGATTCACGGCGACTGCCGCGCAACTATTGGCGAAGTCGGACATGGAGAACACAATCTTCGTAAGCTCGGCAAAGCCGGCGCGAAGCGCTGGAGAGGTGTTCGTCCGACAGTTCGAGGTGTTGCGATGAACCCGGTCGATCACCCACATGGTGGTGGTGAGGGTCGTACATCAGGTGGACGTCACCCGGTTAGCCCATGGGGCACACCGACGAAGGGCGCGAAGACGCGTTCAAACAAGCGTACGGACGGCATGATTGTTCGCCGACGTAACAAGAAGCGTAAGTAAAGGATTTCGATAATGCCGCGTAGTGTAAGAAAAGGTCCATTCGTCGATAACCATTTGGTGAAGAAAGTTGCAGTAGCAGCAAAGGCGAACGATCGCCGTCCGATTAAGACATGGTCACGCCGTTCAATGGTTCTGCCGAACATGGTTGGACTGACAATTGCTGTTCATAACGGCCGTCAGCACATACCTGTTCTAATTTCTGAAAACATGGTTGGTCACAAGCTCGGTGAGTTTGCGATGACTCGTACGTTTCGCGGTCACTCCGGTGATCGGAAAACCAAGTAGGGGAGGGCTGAATCATGCTAGTTGCAGCAACATTGAGATACGCACGGATTTCTCCGCAGAAATGCCGGCTGGTGGCTGACGTCATCCGCGGTAAGTCTGTAGACGATGCGTTGCGCGCTTTGACTTTCTCACCGAAGAAAAGCGCCCGTATCGTAAAGAAGATTTTGGAGTCTGCCGTAGCAAACGCTGAGCATAACCATGGCGCAGATATTGACGAATTGAAAGTTGCGACCATTGAAGTTAACGAGGCACCAACGTTTCGACGTTTCCGCGCTCGTGCAAAAGGTCGTGGTGCACAAATCATTAAGCGGAACAGCCACATCACGATCCGCGTTGGAGACGAGAAGTAATATGGGCCAGAAAGTACACCCAACAGGAATACGCCTCGGAATCGTTAAGGATTGGGCATCGACATGGTATGCAGATACCAAGACGTTCCCCAAGTACATCCGCGCGGACCATTTGATTCGAGTCTTCATCAAGAAAAAATTAAAGGACGCATCAATTAGCCGTATCACGATCGAGCGTCCGTCGAAGAAATGCAATATTACGATTCACACGGCGCGTCCTGGCATCGTAATCGGCAAGAAGGGCGAAGATATTGAGAAGCTTCGCTCAGAAGTTGCTGCGATGGTCGGAATGAATATCGGTGAAGTTCGTATCAACATCAACGAAGTTCGTAAGCCTGAGCTCGACGCGCAGCTGGTTGCTGAAGGCATTGCTCAGCAGCTCGAACGGCGTGTAATGTTTCGACGGGCTATGAAGCGTGCAGTTACAAACACTATGCGTGTTGGTGCTGAGGGTATCAAGGTTAAGGTCGGTGGTCGTTTGAATGGTGCTGAAATCGCACGTTCTGAATGGTACCGCGAGGGTCGAGTTCCACTGCACACGTTGCGTGCGGATATTGATTATGGCACCGCTGAAGCAAACACGACATATGGTTTGATCGGCGTGAAAGTATGGATTATGAAGGGCGAAGTGTTCGAAAAGCCTGAAGTGATTCCGGCAGAGCCGGCAGAAACTAAAGCGGCACGCTCATAAGAGCGCCCCGCTACTATTGGATAGACGAAAATGTTACAGCCAAAACGCACAAAATTTCGCAAGCAGTTTAAGGGGCGTAATCGTGGCCTTGCTCTTCGCGGGAGCAATATTTCGTTCGGTGAGTATGGACTCAAAGCGACCGGTCGTGGTCGTCTGACGGCTCGTCAGATTGAGGCAGCTCGTCGTGCAATGACGCGTTACATTAAGCGCGGTGGAAAGATCTGGATTAGGGTTTTTCCCGATAAGCCGATCTCTAAGAAGCCGCTTGAAGTGCGTCAGGGTAAAGGTAAAGGTAATGTTGAATACTGGGTATGCCAGATTCAGCCGGGGCGCGTAATGTATGAGATGGAAGGTGTTACAGAAGAAATTGCTCGCGAAGCATTTCGTCTGGCAGCGGCAAAACTGCCGTTCAATACCACGTTTGTTAAACGACAGGTGATGTGATGAATGCAGCTGACCTTCGAGGTAAGTCGGTGGAAGAGCTCAACGAAGAACTCGTTGCGCTGCGGCGCGAGCAGTTCAACCTGCGTATGCAGCAGGCAACTGGCGAAATGACACAAGTGCATCAGCATGGCCGTGTTAAAAAAGATATCGCGCGCGTAAAAACAGTTCTTAATGAGCTTTTGCGTGCAGTAGGTGAAGATAAATGAGTGAAGAAAAGAAAGCACAACGGACGATTACAGGTCGTGTCGTCAGCGATAAGATGGACAAGACCGTATCTGTTGCTATTGAACGTTTGATTAAGCATCCAGTTTACGGCAAGTACATGCGTCGTACGTCCAAGGTGATGGCGCACGATGCTACAAACGAGTGCAAGGCGGGTGATCGAGTTCAGATTTCTGAAGGTCGTCCGATTTCGAAAAATAAGTCCTGGTCGGTCGTCAACGTTGTTGAACGCGCGGCAGATAAGTCATAACACTTAGGATGCAGTCATGATTCAGATGCAGACAGTCCTGGATGCGGCAGATAACTCAGGTGCCCGTCGCGTGCAGTGCATCAAGGTACTCGGCGGCTCAAAGCGTCGGTACGCCGGTGTAGGTGATGTCATAAAGGTTAGCGTTAAAGACGCCATCCCGCGTGGCAAGGTTAAGAAAGGCGAGGTCTACAATGCCGTCGTCGTTCGCACCCGTAAGGGTGTCCGTCGTAAAGACGGTTCGTTGATTCGCTTCGACGGCAACGCAGCGGTTTTGCTGAATGCACGCCTTGAGCCAATTGGCACGCGTATTTTTGGACCGGTTACTCGCGAGTTGCGAACTAGCCGGTTTATGAAAATTATTTCATTAGCACCAGAAGTACTGTAGCGAAAGATACTGTAGGAGTGGCTCTAAGGCCGTGAATGAAATTATGAACAAGATCAGAAAAGGTGACGAAATCATCGTAACAGCTGGAAAGGATAAAGGCCGTCGTGGCACCGTGCTTGAGGTTTTTGCTGATGATCGCGTGCTGGTTGAGGGTATTAACCTTGCGAAAAAGCACGTCAAACCGAATCCAAATGTTGGCGAAGCAGGCGGTATTAAAGACCATGCGATGCCACTGAATATTTCGAATGTACTCGTCTTTAACCCGAAAGCTAAGAAGGGTGAGCGAGTTGGTTTCCGCGTTGAAGGTGGCAAGAAAGTACGTGCCTTCAAGAGCGGCGATGTTGTCGATATTTAAGAGATAAGACGATGGCACGATTACATAAAAAGTATAAGAGCGAGCTTGCTGGTCAGATCCAGAAGAAGCTGGGTCTGAAGAATCTGATGGAAGTACCGCAGATCACCAAAATCACCATCAACATGGGTGTAGGCGAAGCGGTTGCTGACAAAAAGATTATGGAAAAAGCGCGTGGAGATATGCAGCAGATTGCTGGTCAGAAGCCGGTTACGACAATAGCTCGTAAGTCGGTAGCTGGCTTCAAGATTCGTGAGGACATGCCGATCGGTTGCAAGGTCACCTTACGCCGTGAACGCATGTACGAGTTCCTTGATCGTCTCGTAACCATTGCTATCCCGCGTATCCGCGACTTCCGTGGTTTGAACCCGAAGTCGTTCGATGGCCAAGGTAATTACAGTATGGGTGTCCAGGAGCAGATTATTTTCCCGGAAATCAACTACGACGAAATTGATGCACTGCGTGGAATGGATATCATCATTACCACGACGGCGCGCAACCCTGAGGAAGGCAGGGCGCTTCTCGAAGCGTTCAACTTCCCATTCAAGAAATAGAGAAAAAATATGGCAAAGAAGTCAATGATCATGCGCGAAGCAAAACGAACCAAACTGGTAGCCCGGCACGGTGAGAAGCGCAAGGTACTGAAAGCGATCGTTCGCAACATCCACAGCACGGATGATGAGCGCGTGGCTGCACAGGCGAAGCTCAATAGCTTGCCACGTGATGGTAGCTCGGTGCGACAACGTAATCGCTGTGCCATCACGGGACGCCCACACGGTGTTTATCAGAAATTTGGCCTGGCCCGTAACAAGCTGCGTGAAGCCGCTATGAACGGCGAAATCCCCGGCTTGACGAAAGCTAGCTGGTAGGCGGAGACAGAACATGAGTATGAGTGATCCAATTGCAGACATGCTGACCCGTATTCGTAACGGACAAAGCGCACGTAAAGTGACTGTCGCTATGCCTGCTTCGAAAGCTAAAGAAGCTGTTGCAAAAGTATTGCAGGACGAAGGCTACATCCTCGGTTTCATGACCAACGGTGAAGGCGCGGAAAATCAACTCACCATTGAGTTGAAGTATTTTGAGGGCGTCCCGGTAATCGAGACGATCCAGCGCACCAGTAAGCCAGGTCTCAGAATTTATCGTGGTAAAGATGAGCTACCGAAAGTATTGGGTGGCCTTGGTGTGGCAATCGTATCAACGTCAGCTGGCGTTATGAGTGATCGCCAGGCTCGTGCAAAAGGTATTGGTGGTGAGGTGCTCTGCGTCGTTTCCTGACGCGAGACCCCACTAAGAAGAGATAGGACTATGTCAAGAATTGCAAAATCACCGGTTGAGCTGCCAAAAGGCGTCGAGTTCAAGCAGAGCGGCAACGTTGTCACGCTGAAAGGCGGAAAGGGCGAATTGTCGATGGAGCTTAACTCTGAAGTTGAATTGAAATCTGAAGATGGCACGCTAACATTGGCGCCGCGCTCAGGATCTCGTTTTGCGATGGCTGTTACCGGCACGATGCGTTCACTGTTAGCCAATATGGCCCATGGTGTAACTGAAGGTTATGAGCGCAAGCTCGAGCTGGTTGGAGTTGGTTATCGCGCACAGGCGCAGGGTAAGAACCTGAACCTAACGCTCGGTTTCTCACATCCAGTCGTTTATTCGTCCCCGGAAGGGATTAATATTGAAACGCCGAGCCAGACAGAAGTCATAATTAGAGGCACTGACAAGCAGAAAGTCGGTCAGGTTGCCGCTGAAATTCGCCGCTTCCGCCCGCCTGAGCCTTATAAAGGCAAGGGTGTTCGATATGCAGATGAGCATGTCGTACTTAAAGAAGCGAAGAAGAAATAATTAGGGTCATACAATGAAGCTTAGTAAGAAAGAAAATCGTCTACGTCGTGCCCGCAGGGGCCGCTCGAAGATTCGTGAACTAGAGGCTACTCGTCTTAGCGTACATCGT
>JABIQN010000054.1 GCA_018699395.1 Gammaproteobacteria bacterium | reverse complement strand
TATCGGCGGATTTAATGGGATACTCGATGTTCCACCGTTACGATTGGAATGGGGCAGCTGGCAGATCGAACTTTATGATCCATTATTGTTTTTTTTAGTGGTACTTGTGGCGGCTTTTGCGGCTTTTCTTGTGTTACTGAAGCTGGAACGCTCGGCCTTTGGTACGGTGTTGCGTGGCATCCGCGACAACGAGACACGCGCGGCTTTCCTTGGCTTTGAGACGGCCGAGTATAAGACTGTTGCATTTGCTGTTTCTGGTGCCGTTGCGGGATTGGCAGGAGCGCTTTTTGCAGTACAGTTTGCCTTCGTCTCACCTGCAATTCTAGGCTTCGCGCTAGCGACAGAGGTTCTCATCTGGGTCGCAATTGGTGGCAAAACAGTCCTGCTTGCAGCCTTTATCGGTGCATTGGCGGTGAAATCAGTAGAAAACGTACTGTCAGACACACTGGGTCAATACTGGTTACTCGTTCTGGGATTGTTGTTTGTCGCAGCAGTGGTGGTGCTGCCGCGCGGATTGCTGGCTCCGTTTTTGAACCTTTCACTGCCGCCTGCCCTGCGCCGATCTGAACCATTGAAAAAATCTACTACTACCTAGAGCAGATGTAGTTGTTAGTGGTTTAATTAACGAACTATTACGAATACAAGTAAAATTATAAAGCCCAGATTTTTTCTGGGCTTTTTTATATGTACACATTAAATCTGGTTGTCTTTCCAGAGACTTAATAGTTAAGACCGGAATTTAGTGGGCTCAGCATTTGTTAAGTACCCTGGTCGAACGTTGGATCATTTTTATGACGCTCAAGGTATTAACTATTCAGTTATGGCTGTAAGTACTCAGCTTATTGATGCTAACGGTGATGACTCAGCTAATCAGATTTACACCTATACCTATGCACCAACTACTATTAATAATCAGACTGTTTGATAATCATCAGATGTGGTAACCGCACTAGCCTAACAGTGTAATTCGAAGAATAAACAATTAAATCAATGAGTTACTTGTAAAACTGGCGCGCCCGGAGAGATTCGAACTCCCGACCACCTGGTTCGAAGCCAGGTACTCTATCCAGCTGAGCTACGGGCGCTATTAGGGGGCGTACGATACATTAAATCTGGTAGCTACGGAACGGCCTTCTAAAAAGCAGGAGAATCTAGTCAGTAAATTGAACGGCGAGATATACATGCAGTTGACTAACGACCGATCAAAAATCGGTCCAAACGTCCCGCTTGCTCTATCCAGGTATCACCTTCATGGTCAACGATATTGCCGCCGATAAAAATATCATCTGCGATAAAGGACGCAACTGACCGTGGAACGACTTTCGGGTCAATGTACGATTCTCGAAAATCGCAACCTCCACTCCTATTCATTATTCTTTGCGAAAGCGGTCACACCAGCACCCTAACAAAAATCGAGGGCGACTCGAGGGAGGGTAATCAGTACCGGTCACCTGGACGAAGGTGACCAGTACTTGCACATTGAATACAGTTTTTATCCGCTCCACGTCTAGCGTTGTTGAGCGTGCACCAACCTAAAGTCAGATAAAAAACGGTGAGTTATTTTTTTGCCGCAGCCAGCGCCTGATTGATATCTTCCATGATGTCGTCGATGTGTTCGATACCGATGGACAATCGAACCAGATCGTCGCTCACACCCGTAGTCGCAAGCTCCTCGGGCGACAACTGTCGATGCGTCGTTGACGCGGGATGGCAAGCCAATGACTTTGCATCCCCAATATTCACGAGCCGCGTGATCAGATTAAGTGCGTCAATGAATTTCGTCGCCGATGCTATACCGCCCTTAATGCCGAAGCTAAGAATACCCGATGCGCGGCCATCCATGTACTTGTCTGCCAATGCTTTATAGGGGCTGTCGGATAAGCCTGCATAACGCACCCACTCAACCTGATCGTGTGCCTGCAGGTTTTCCGCGACCGTTTGTGCATTTTCACAAATACGGTCCATGCGCAACGGTAGGGTTTCAATTCCCTGCAGCGCTAGGAAGCTAGTGTGAGCCGACAGCGCCGCACCCATATTTCGTAACGGAACCACGCGGGCTCGACCGATGTAGGCCGCTTCGCCCAATGCTTCGGTATACACCACGCCATGGTAGGAAACGTCGGGTTCGTTCAGGCGCTTGAAGCGCTCTTTATTCGCTGCCCAGTCGAATTTCCCTGAATCGACAATCGCACCACCAATGATCGTTCCATGACCGGCCAAATACTTGGTTAAGGAATGCACAATGATATCGCAACCCCATTTAAATGGATTGTTCAAATAAGGGCTCGGCACCGTGTTATCCACGATGACAGGAACACCATGCGCGTGCGCCATATCTGCCAATGCCTCCAGATCAACAACGTTGCCAGCCGGATTACCGAGAGACTCGCAGTAGATCGCCTTGGTCCGGTCGTCAATCATTGCCGCCATGCCATCAATGTCATCAGGCGCAGCAAAACGCGCCTCAATGCCGATCTGTGGGAAAGTGTGCGCGAATAAATTGTAGGTACCACCGTACAGGGTCGATGTTGTAATAAAATTATCGCCTGCCTCAGCAATCGTAAGAATTGCGTTTGTCGATGCAGCCTGGCCTGACGCCAGTGCGAGACTCGCAAGACCGCCCTCCAATGCTGCAACACGTTGCTCCAAAACGTTTGTCGTCGGATTCATGATGCGCGAATAGATGTTTCCTTCGACCTTCAGGTCGAACAGATCTGCACCATGCTGCGTGTTGTCGAATGCGTAGGCGGTGGTTTGATAAATCGGAACCGCTACGGCCTTTGTTGTTGGATCAGGCTCATAACCAGCATGCACTGCGAGTGTTTCTTTTTTCATTGTTTGCTCCTAAAATCTTTTAGTAAATTAGATCCTTGGAGTACAACTACCGTTTTAGCTCTTTATTTTAAATCGCGGCAATAGGATCAAATCACGATTTCACTTTGAAATGCAGTGTAATGGAGTTGTATTGATTAATCTAGACCTTAACTTTGTACTCCAGAAAAATACTGTCCTAGCCTAGGAGCAAAATTACCTCTATTCATCAGCCTTCTACGTAACCTTACTCATCGCCTCGGGATGTGAGGCCTTAAGAACCCGCAGCGCTGCAAAACCACTCACCGTTGCCAGAATTACCCAAATGCCTACCTGACCTGATTGTCCAAACAGAAGTGCGCCGCTACCAAACAGCAGACTGTAAATAGTGATCGAAACCAGGATTGACAGTACTACTCCATTTCTGATTTCACGCTGAAATTTCGTACCGTCATCACCTACGGGACGAACAGAGGTGGCGAATGATTGTAGAACTTCATCCGATTCTGGCTTTGTCAGTAGAGTAACACTCACCCAGCCGATCGTCGTCAATAACACACTAAATAGGAATGTCTCCCAGGGAAGAAGTTTGTGAGCGATGAATACTTCCATGGTAATACTAACAACGAATGAGAAAACCATCGCAGAAATTTCACTCCAGGCATTAACCCGATACCAAAACCAACGCACTATGAATAAGAGGCCAGTGCCCGCGCCGATCGTTAACACCATCCGAAATGCCTGAAAAGCTGACTCAAGAAGGAGTGCGATAATTGCCGCCATGGCCATCAGCATGACCGTTGTAATTCTTGCAACCAGGACTTGTTCGTTGGCGCTCGCATCATGACGTAAGAAGCGCACATAAACGTCATTAACTACGTAGGATGCACCCCAATTTAAGTGCGATGAAACCGTAGATATGTAAGCAGATACCAGCGATGCGACAACAAAACCCAATACGCCGGTCGGTAACAAGCTGAGCATTGCGGGGTACGCGAGGTCATGACCAATAATGCTGGGATCGACGTGGGGTAATGCAATACGCAAACTATCGAGATCCGGAAATACAACAAGAGACGCAAGCGCAACGATAATCCAAGGCCAGGGTCTGATTACATAGTGTGCGAAATTAAAAAATGCAGTTGCCGCAACCGCGTGATCTTCGTTTCTCGCTGCAAGCATGCGTTGCGCTGTGTAACCACCACCGCCAGGTTCTGATCCTGGGTACCAAACCGCCCACCACTGCACTGCAAGCGGAACCAGCAATAACGGAATCCAGATTGAGGGGTCACTGAAATCTGGAAAAATAGATATTTTTCCTGCCACGGCGGCATGCGATATCAGGCCATCGAGACCGCCTACCGCCTCATTATCCAGTGCAAACCAAGCCGCAATAAATGCACCAGTGATGGCAGTGACAAACAGCAAAATATCGGTCAGCACTACTCCGACGAATCCGCTCGCTGCACAAAAAATAACGGTAACGAGCCCGGCCCATATAACCACTTCGGCGGGCGACAGACCCATCATTACGCCACCAATCTTGATCGCAGCGAGTGTTACCAGACCGATAATCATGATGTTGTAGAACACACCGAGATAGATGGCTCTGAAACCGCGGAGAAAGGATGCAGCTTTTCCGCTGTAACGCTTCTCATAGAATTCGATATCTGTTGTTACACCCAGCCGGCGCCAGAGCCGTGCAAAGACGAAAGTGGTTAGCATGCCGGTAAGTAGGAAACTCCACCAGGCCCAGTTACCGGCAACACCTTGTGTTCTGACGATGTTGGTAACGAGATTCGGCGTATCTGTAGAGAATGTCGTTGCGACCATTGAAAGGCCAAGCAACCACCATGGCATGCGTCGATTACCGAGAAAAAAACTTTCACTGTTGCTCGCGGCACCGCGATTCACAATCAGGCCGATTATCAGTGTCAGCGCCATAAAGCCCAAGATAATGGCAATGTCTAAACTTTGCAGAATCATTGATCGTGACCGAGTCTTATTATTTGTTCAGTTTCGCATACACCGCAGCGGTAATGGCCTACATTTTCGAAAACTGCTGGGTAATTGAGGTGAGTAGAGAAAATTCACTCCTTCATCTTGTAGGACTCTAGTCTGCTCGGTCAGTTTTGAAATGGGTAGGGTGATAGTGGTCTTAAAGCAAGATCACTGTCACCGTTGTCCGCCGTGACCTATAATCGCGCCGACTATGCTTGCCCTCACAAACATTACCTTACGACGAGGACGCAAGGTCCTCATCGAGAAAGCCAGCTTCCAGGTTCATGCCGGGCAACGCATGGGTGTTATCGGGGCTAATGGTTGTGGTAAGTCATCCCTATTTGCCATGCTGCTGGGCGATCTGGAGCCGGATGACGGAGAGCTATCGCTCGATCCCCAAAACGAGATCGCTCACGTAGCGCAGGAAAGTCCGCATGGCAGCGGCTCAGCCGTTGACTATGTGATGGACGGAGATCGCGAGCTTCGCGAAGTCCAAGTATTGATTGCCGCTGGCGAAGCCGATAAAGA
This sequence comes from Gammaproteobacteria bacterium, assembly GCA_018699395.1. Taxonomy (GTDB): domain Bacteria; phylum Pseudomonadota; class Gammaproteobacteria; order Steroidobacterales; family Woeseiaceae; genus UBA1847. The sequence continues at coordinate 10,476 of JABIQN010000054.1, read as the reverse complement.
CAAATCAGATCTGCATCTACTTTACGAGCGGATGGAGGTAATTGACGGGTTTACGGCGGATTCACGTGCATCACGTTTGTTGCATGGATTGGGTTTTGCTGCGGACGAATACCGCAGGCCGGTAAAGGAATTTTCAGGCGGTTGGCGCATGCGGCTTAATCTTGCGCGCGCATTGATGTGTCGATCCGATATTCTATTACTCGATGAGCCCACCAATCACCTGGACCTACCCGCCATCTTGTGGCTCGAGCGCTGGCTAAGACGCTACGAAGGCATCCTTCTGATCGTTTCGCATGATCGTGACTTCCTCGATCAGATATGTACTCGTATCGCCCATATAGAGCATGAGAAAATCAGTCTATTTACTGGTAACTATAGTCAGTTTGAGACCTTGCGCGCCGAACAACTCGCGCAGCAACATGCGATGTTCATGCGGCAACAAAAGCAGATCAAGCACATCCAGAGTTATGTGGATCGCTTTCGCTTTAAAGCGTCGAAGGCACGTCAGGCACAAAGTCGACTAAAGATGCTCGAACGCATGGAGCAGATAGCGCCGGCGCACGTTGACTCGCCGTTTCGATTTCACTTCACCGAGCCAAAGAAGCAACCGCAGCATTTATTGGGGTTGGCGGATGCCGCTGTCGGTTATGGCGAAGACGTTATTCTGGACGGCATCTGTTTGAATATTTCCGCCGGAGATCGTGTCGGTCTGCTGGGCGTAAACGGTGCGGGCAAATCAACACTCGTTAAAGCGCTGTCGACGGGTAGCACACTGCTGACTGGCGATAGAACTCTCAGCAAAGACACGAAAATCGGCTATTTCGCACAGCATCAACTGGAGCTATTGCGCCCGGAACACAGCCCGATTGATCATCTGCGCGATCACGCACCGGAGGATCGGGAACAGGACCATCGCAATTATCTTGGCCGTTTCGGATTCAGTGATGAGTGCATTTTTGAGCCCGTCAAACCCTTCTCTGGCGGCGAAAAAGCGCGTCTCGTATTGGCACTCATGATCCGTCAGGGACCTAATCTGTTGTTGCTCGATGAACCAACGAACCATCTCGATCTGGAAATGCGGCAGGCGCTCAGCGTGGCATTGATTGAGTACACGGGCGCCCTTGTCGTGATCTCACATGATCGACATCTGTTGCGTAGCGTCTGTGACGAATTGCTGATCGTTCATGACGGAGTCGTCGACCGATTCGATCTGAGTCTTAATGACTACCCGGCATGGCTGAAAGAACAGGAAGACAAGTCCAACTCGGTCGAGACCAAATCGCAGTGCGAATCCTCTAAACCGATCAATAAGAAGCAGCAACGCCGAGAACAGGCACAACGGCGACAGCGCTTGAAACCGATGTATGACAAGGTCCGAGACATCGAGAAAAAGCTGGCAACCTGTCGGGCGCAGTTACATGATTTTGATAATCGTCTGACGGATGAATCAATCTATACAGAGACGAACCGTAAGGATGAACTCACTCAGCTGGTCAGAGATCAGGCTATAGCCAAGGCCCAAATCGAGTCACTGGAATGGGATTGGCTGGAAGCTAGCGAAACTCTGGAAAATCAAAGCTAGCCATTGTCCATTAGCAATGCTGGTGTCTAATAACAGATCAACTTTCCACCGCCGGTTGGCTGCAATACCAGAAAATCCTGCCCATCGAGTGCTGCGTTTATTGCCGCTTCCTGGTCCCCATGAAATGTGTGATAGCCGAATACGTTAGTGAGGATGCTCTGCAGAGATGTCGTCATGCCGCGAGTATACCGATACGCACTATCTTCGCGTACAGTCGTACTCATGGGTTCAACGTCACAATTCGGTTCAGGCGATATGTCGTTTCAGGCCGCTGGCAGAGAAGCGGGCATATTCGCACTGGTGAACGCTTTCTTCGATCGAATGGGGAGTGATGAGCGCTTTCAGACTATTTGGCAAATGCATCCGGATGACAACGCTGTCTCCCGTGACAAACTTGCCCGGTTTCTATGCGGCTGGCTCGGCGGTCCGAAACTCTATAATGAGAAATACGGTGCGATCGGCATTCCACGAGTGCATGCACACCTTAATATCGAGACATTGGAACGAGATCAGTGGCTAACCTGCATGGCAGAAACCGTTGCCGAGCAGCCCTTCACCGTCGAATTCAAAAGTTATCTCATGCAGCAATTATTCGTGCCTGCTGAAGCCGTTCGGCGACGCGTTGCCGCGCGCAAAGAGATAGCCGAGTGAAAATCTGGGTCGACGCAGATGCCTGCCCGGTCATAGTTAAAGAAATACTCTATCGAGCCGCTGAACGAACCGGGGTTGAGCTAACACTTGTCGCGAACCAAGCACTCAGCACACCATCATCTCTCAACATTAATTCGGTGCAGGTCCAGCAAGGCTTCGATGTTGCTGATGACGAAATCGTTAAGCACTCAGAGCCCGGCGATCTCGTGATCACCAGCGATATTCCGCTGGCTGCCGAAGTCATCGAAAAAGGTGGCCACGCCTTGAGCCCCCGCGGCGAGATGCATACCAAGGAAAATATTGGTGCGCGCCTCAATATGCGCGATTTTCTCGACACAATGCGATCCAGTGGCGTCGAGATGAGCGGCGGTCCGGCTGCATTCAGTCAACGCGACAAGCAGGAGTTTGCTAACCAGTTGGATCGTTTTCTAACTAAATTTAGCTAGCTCGCCGTTGTTGCCCAGATGGACGCTGCGGCCCGGCGCCGCTAGGACGTTTGCCCTGTGCACTTCGAGCGTTCTTGCCCGGACGAGACGACTTATTACGCCGCCCTGAGCCTACAGGTTTTGAGCCAGATGGCTTACCATGGCGTGGCGTGGCGCTGCGGGGTCGCTTGCCCTTGTTAATCAACTCAGCTTTGATGCTTTTGTCGACCGCGTAGCCATCAATAAACTCTTTCTTGATGTTACGATTTAAAAGCTTCTCAATATCCTTGAGCAACTTCAACTCGTCGACACAGACCAATGAAATGGCAGTGCCATCCTGCCCTGCACGTGCCGTGCGACCAATACGATGTACGTAATCTTCCGGCACATGCGGTAGCTCATAATTTACTACGTGCGGGAGTTTATCGATATCGAGGCCGCGTGCGGCGATATCAGTCGCCACCAATACACGAACGCTTCCAGCCTTAAAGTCGCGCAACGCTTTCGTTCGCGCGCCCTGACCCTTGCCGCCATGAATGGCAAGCGTCTCAATGCCGTCGATATTCAATTGTTTGGCAAGCCTGTTTGCACCATGCTTAGTTCGTGTAAATACGAGTACCTGACGCCAGTTGCCTTTACCGATTTGTTCCGACAGCAGCTCGCGCTTGCGTAGTTTATCGACGGGCATAACGAGCTGCTCGACGCGATCAGCAGTCGAGTTGCGTTGCGCCACTTCGACTTCTACATGGTTATTTAGAAGGCCTTTTGAAAGATCACGAATCTCTTGTGAGAACGTCGCCGAAAACAGTAAGTTTTGACGTTTCTTAGGTAGCTGCTTGATGATCTGCTTGATATCGCGAATAAAGCCCATGTCGAGCATACGATCAGCTTCATCAAGAATGAACATCTCGACACCGGACAAGTTTATGTTGCCCTGCCGAACGTGATCAAGCAATCGACCAGGCGTCGCGACGACGACATCCACGCCACGATGAATTTTCGAGATCTGCGGTCGAGCGCTAACGCCGCCGTAAATTTCCATAGTGCGTAATGGACGCTGCTTACCATAAGTCTTCACGCTTTCATGCACTTGAGCTGCGAGCTCACGAGTCGGCGTAAGGATGAGCGCACGAATGCACCGTGGCCCGTCCTGCTTTTTCTGCAGGCGTTGCAATAAAGGAAGAGTAAAAGCTGCCGTTTTACCAGTACCCGTTTGGGCCCCTGCCAAGACGTCTTTACCTTCCAAGATAAGAGGGATAGCTTTCTGTTGAATAGGTGTTGCTTCTGTGTAGCCTTGCTCTTCGACAGCGCGCAGCAATTCGGCCGAAAGGCCGATTTCGTTAAATAACATTGATTGCTCTCCAAGATCGTCTGATCCGACGCGTCTTAGAACGTGCGGTTCGGTCCAGACTGGAATTTAGATTTAATGACTCCAAGCAAGCAGCATTGCTGGGCTGGAGTTAGTGGCGCAGACCGAGGTGCGCCAAGACGGAGCGGACTGTAACAGGTTTGAGGCGAAAAGAAAGGACTAACGCCGCAGTGAACAATAACGCAATTGGTATTGAAATCACTTGGCGGCGAATGTCGCTATGACCACTATTGTAATCAATAATTAAACAATCGACTTTCGGAACGTGAGAATTTTCAGCTTCTGCATCGAAAGATTGACTTAATTATCAATTCAACACTAGGTTGATTTGACGCGAGAATAAAAAAGCCCCAGAACCTGAAACGGTCCCAGAGCTTTGGGTTTGGTGCCGGATGGGTGACTCGAACACCCGACCTATACATTACGAATGTACCGCTCTACCACCTGAGCTAATCCGGCATTGTCAATCGGCGCGCAGTATAGCGTCGCCGCACACGATCGAAAAGACTTATCGTTAATTAAGTCAAAAAATTCAAGTGTTGTTGCGAACCCTAATGATCAACTCAGTACCTTCGAGTCGAGTGCCAGCCGGCAGCTCGGGTATTCCGGAAACCGCTATTTTTTCGAAAGGTATGTCAAACAACTCGCGCGTATCAGCATTGTAGAAATGGTGATGTGCAGTCGTGGTCGAGTCATAGAAGCGCCGCTCCGGGTCGACCATGCGCTCAGCGACCAGACCATTCTTTCGAAATAAATTTAAAGAGTTATAGACAGTCGCTTTCGACACAGTGCTACCGCCCGAGCATAAGCGTTCAATGATTTGATCGGCAGACAAGTGTTGCGGTTTCTCCAGCAGGATTTCTGCGACCTCGAGGCGTTGCGGAGTCGGAAGAATTCCATGGTCTTCCAATTTGGCCAGTAGTTCAGCGCGCGACATATGTAAGTCCTTAAATTGAGAGATTGGTCTGATTTAAAGAGAAATGTTAACACGGCCTGAATCAGGCATTGCATGTTAAGTCTCAGGAATCCGCTCGCTCTTGTCGACCTGAGAAAAATAAAGCATCGACGATCAACAAAGCGGCACCGACAGAAATGCCGGCGTCCGCGACGTTGAATGACGGGAATGCCCAGCTACCAAACAAGACCTGAATAAAGTCAGTCACATGACCCAGCAGGATACGATCAATAAGATTCCCGATCGCGCCGCCGAGCACCAAAGCCAGCCCTGCCGTCAATATATTTTGTTCTTCATTGCGAATGCGCCATAGCCATACGACAATTACGATGCTAACGGCGCTCGCCAAAACGGCGAGAAACCAACGCTGCCAACCACCTGCATCGGCTAGGAAGCTAAACGCTGCACCTGAGTTTTTCTGATGCGTAAGATTGATAAACGTATTAAGAGGAATCCTGTCATAAAGCGGTACCCACTCGATGATCGCCCATTTGGTCAACTGATCCACAATAACAATAACTACAGCAACGATCATCCATATGATGAATCGTGCATTGCTTGTACTGGAACTCTCGAGCTGCTCAAATTATTGTCCTTTTAGCTCATGTCCGCGGCAAGAATTAATCTTGCATTCTCGGCGTCCGTATCCATTTCTGCAACCAGCTCTTCAACTGATTCAAATTTTAGCTCGTCACGGATGCGAGCAATAAAGTCGATATGGATGTATTCGCCGTAAATATCCCGATTAAAATCAAACAGATGCACTTCCAGCAGGGGTTTAACCAAATCGAACGTTGGCCGGGTACCAACGCTGGCAACGCCAGAGACAATACCTTCCTTTAGTCCGGATACTCGCACCGCGAAAATACCCAGAACGGCAGATTGACGGCGTCTCAGGTCGACATTCGCTGTTGCATAACCCAGCGCCTTACCGACCTGGCGACCCTTAATAATACGACCAGACATCCGATATGGGCGACCGAGCAAAGACTTCGCAAGAGGCAAGTTGCCGTCAGCCAGTGCGGCGCGAATCGCTGTCGAACTGACTCGAACTCCGCCTTTAACGATGCTGGCAACTTGGTCCACGGCGAAGTGTAGTGGTTTTTGCACTCGCCGCAGCTCATCAATATTACCTTCTCGTTTGCGAGCAAAATGAAAGTCATCGCCGACGACAATATGTCGTGCATTCATTCCCTGTACGAGAATCTGACGAATGAAGTCGCCAGACCGGATACTCCGCATCGCTGGGCTGAATCGGGGACAATAAAATATATCAATACCGTAACCAGCTAGGAATTCAAACTTCTCCCGGAAACGCATCAGTCTCGCGGGCGGGTTCGCCGCAGAAAAAAACTCTTTTGGCGTCGGCTCAAAGCTCATCACTATCGACGGCACACCCATCGAATGCGACTTCGAGATCACCTGATCGAGTAATTGCTTGTGACCAAAATGAATTCCATCAAAGCTACCTATGGTCACCACACTCCCGGCTCGCAAATCAGCGTGTGGCAAGTCCTTGATATGACGTACTAACCGCATATCAATCTGCCTGCAGCTTGAACTGCTCAACTTTAGCGCCCAGTAGCGACATCGTCAGAAAATAGGTCCCCATACCAGCACTAACGGATATCGCAAGCCAAATAACTCGTCCGACGAACGTAGCATCAATCCACCATTCAATCGGCCGATTTAAGTAATTCAAGGCAGCCAGCATAGCTATGCATGCGATCGCAACTCTCACCAGAAAAATTGGCCAGCCAGCCGAATGCCGCAAGATCCGAGTGTTGCGCAATCCACGATATAGCAGGATGGCATTCAAGGCAGCCGCGACAGATGTTGCCGCCGCAAGCCCCGCGTGTGGGCCAGCGATGTTATTGATGGACATGTACCAGGCCAAGCCAACACTTAATATTAAATTGGCCAGGAGCGCTAAGAGAGCGATTCGAACGGGAGTCTTCGTGTCCTCACGAGCAAAATAGGCGGGAGCCAAGATCTTGACAAATGAAAATCCGACAAGTCCCATCGCGTAGGCCTTCAGTGCAAGTGCGGTCATACGAACGGCATATTCATCAAACACACCGCCGAAGAAAAGTGCGGCCACTAAAGGCTCAGCCAGCATAAACAGACCAATCGCTGCTGGTACTGCGATAAGAAAAGCGATTTTCAACGACCAGTCCAGTGTCTGCCTAAACGCTTGCTTATCATCCTTCGCCCATAACCTCGACAGATACGGCAACGTTACTGTACCAAGCGCTATACCAAATATACCCAACGGAAATTCCATCAGGCGGTCAGAAAAATAGAGGTAGCTGATACTGCCAACTGGCAACATCGAGGCGATGATGCCGCCAACGAGCACGTTGATCTGTGCTGCTGATGAGCCAAATATGGCCGGCACCATCAGCTTGAATACTCGCTCCACGCCTTCATGTCGCGGTGCCCACTTTGGCCGTGGCAATACTCGAATCTTGGCGAGATACGGCAATTGAAAAAGCAGTTGAAGCACTCCAGCGATCAGTACGGCATAGGCAAGCGCCATGACCGGCTCATCAAGCTTCGGCGATACCCAGATCGCCGCCGCTATCAATACAACATTAAGAATCACTGGCGTAAATGCGGGGACGCCAAATCGGCCATAAGTATTTAGGATCCCGCCGGCGAAAGCTGTCAGAGAAATAAAGAATAGGTAGGGAAATGTAAATCGCAACATCAACGCCGCAAGATCGAGATCGCCGCCATCACCCACGAATCCTGGAGCCACTATCAGCACCAGCAATGGTGCAGTGACAACACCTATCAAGGTCACGATAAAAAGAACTACGCCAAAGGTACCAGCAGCAGAATCAATAAATGCACGAGCATCATCATGATTGTGATTTTCACGGTATCGCGCCATAACCGCAACGAAGCCGGCCGAAAATGCGCCCTCCGCAAAGAATCGGCGCAGCATATTCGGAATTCGGTTGGCCACCAGAAAAGCGTCCATCGCCAGTTGGGCACCGAAGTATCGAGCGAATACGATATCCCGTAAAAGGCCTAGAATTCTCGAAATCAGAGTCATTCCGCCGACGACAGTAGTTTTTCTGACAAGCTCCGCCCCAGGCGTGATTTCTCCATTGTTCGCGGAGCGTCCGTCCTGTCCTTCTACTTGTTTGTTTTCAGCGCTCATCACTGCAGCCAGTTTAGCCCAAAAAGTCATAAAATAAGTCGTTTAGGTAATAGCATGACAGCGCCAAGCCGGACCCGCCGGTAGTTGTTGACAATCACCCTCCGGCCACGAATAATACGCCGCTCTTTAGCAGGCACGACACGGAAATACCAGTGGCAAACATCAAATCAGCAAGAAAACGCGCCCGTCAGGGTGAGAAAACGCGCCAGCGCAACATAGGCATGCGCTCCCTTATGCGTACCAAAATCAAAACTGTTGTGAAGGCATGTGATACCGGCGACAAAGACGCTGCTGCGGCAGCGTATAATGACGCTGTGCCAGTGATCGACGGCATGATCAATAAGGGCATTGTGACCAAGAATAAAGCGGCACGCCACAAGAGTCGCTTAAACAAGCGAGTCAGAGCACTCGCCGTTTAATCGTGACCTTATAGAGACGCAAAAAAAGCCGCCTGATGGCGGCTTTTTTGCATGCGATATTCTGCCGCTATTTGCTCTCATGCCTTCAGGTATGTCGTTCGAGATTTGTGCAGCGACGGTGCGTTATACAGGCTCGTAATTTGCTTGTTTTGATACAGCCTGTCATCCAGACACTGTCAGTATTCCAGTACTGAAAACGATTAACGCAATTAGTATTTCAAACAATGAAAAACCAGATTGGTTGATACGTTCGGGAATCAAGGATAATGACTTAGGTGTGACACCTTCCGACCAGTAGTCAATAAGTACCGAGTAACGATAAGCCCCAACTGAAGAGGGCCCCATCCCAGCGACTTGGGAGGTGTTTATATCAAGCTTCGGCTTCGGCTTCGGCGGCCAGTTCGGTAATTCGCTCAAGTTCCAACATGATGGCTTGGCCCAGTTGCTGGGTACCCACACCTGTCGCAGCACTAACCTCAAACACAGGCCCCTCCCACTGCAATTGCTCCAGTAAAATTTCTCTGGCTACTGCCTGATCTTCCTCGGAGAGCAGATCGATTTTGTTGATCACTAGCCAGCGCGTTTTTTTCGCTAGGTCGTCCGAAAATTTTGCCAGCTCCTTGACTATCGCCTGAACTTCATCTGCTGGCTCGACAGATGGATCGATAGGTGCGATATCAACAAGATGTAATAACAATCCAGTGCGTTGCAAATGTTTGAGAAATTGGATACCCAGACCAGCACCTTCCGCGGCACCCTCGATAAGTCCTGGAATATCAGCCATCACGAAACTTTGTAGGCGGCCAACACGAACTACGCCAAGATTAGGGTGTAATGTGGTGAATGGGTAGTCTGCGATTCGGGGTTTCGCATGCGACATTGAGGTGATGAGCGTCGATTTACCAGCATTTGGCATGCCGAGCAGGCCGACATCAGCCAAAACCTTGAGCTCGAGACTCAAGTGCCGCGCTTCGCCATCAGAACCTTTAGTAATTTTTCGTGGCGCGCGATTAACGCTACTTTTGAAGCGCGGGTTACCAAGGCCGGCACGACCGCCTTCTGCCACTTTTTGGCGTTGACCTGTTTCGGTTAGATCGCAAATAACTTCGCCAGTATCGACATCGTGCACGACGGTTCCAACCGGGATGAAAACCTCAAGGTCATCGCCAGAACGGCCGGTCTTATTTCTACCCGAACCGCCCTCGCCGCCGTCCGCCTTAAACATCCGCGCGACACGAAAATCTGCCAATGTATTCAATGACTCATCTGCTACCAAGTAGACACTACCACCGTGCCCGCCATCGCCGCCATCCGGCCCACCACGCTCAACGTATTTCTCACGTCGAAAGCTCAGGCAACCATGGCCACCGTTGCCCGCTTTTACGCGAATGGATGCTTCATCGACGAATTTCATTTATTCAGTATCCCATACGAAAAACCCCGCTTGAGCGGGGTCTGACTTTAGGCGCCCAGTTGGGCGCCCTGCAATTCGAACTCTTCAAATTGCTCGCGGCCTGAGGCCGCTCCTACTTATGCGTCAACTACGCTGACAAATTGGCGATTCTTCGGACCCTTACGCTGGAATTTTACAAACCCGTCTTTTTTGGCGAACAATGTGTGATCGCGACCAAGGCCAACATTTCTGCCCGCATGGACACGAGTGCCACGCTGACGAATGATGATATTTCCGGCAGTAATTGCCTGGCCGCCGTAGATTTTAACGCCAAGGCGTTTACTTTCCGAATCGCGACCGTTCCTAGTACTACCACCTGCTTTTTTATGTGCCACTGTACCGTACCTGTTTGTTTCAGCACCCCGCTACTAAGGCGTGGGCTTCGTTAGAATTAGTCTTTCTTAGGAGCTGCTTTCTTAGGAGCTGCTTTCTTAGGAGCTGCTTTCTTAGGAG
>JABIQN010000053.1 GCA_018699395.1 Gammaproteobacteria bacterium | reverse complement strand
TGGGTTCTTAGGACCCTTACCGCCAAAAGGCTTTCCTGGGTTTTCATACCAGTAGGCCTCAGTATTCGGTAGCCCCACTGTCATGATATCAGGCCAGCCGTCCCCACTGATGTCGTAGACATATGAAAAGAAATTGTCGTTAGCGTAATACGAAAAGTCATTTGGGCTGCGCCTGGTTGGCGCCACCGCTGGATAATATTCGTGACGAAAACCAGTTCTTCGATCGAAGTTAGGCCCTAAGTATAAGTTTGGCCCACTGACAATATCCATATGACCATCTTGATTGAAGTCACCCATCGAGGCGCCTTCGGACCAATAGATAGGGCTTAATTCCCATTTTTGAAATTCACGAACAACAAGTTCGTTGTGGTGGTCAGCCTGAGCCGTGACCGTTAAGCATAAGTAGGTGAATATCAATGCTGTGACGCGCTGAATGCTGTTCATTTAATTACCTTATCCCGGTCATCCCGGCTCTGTACTTTGGTTTCATCAAGCGTGGTCTAATGACCCCCCCGCTTGCCGTCTGGTTGCCGGAAAGAGTTTGTACCCTTAGGTATACAGCTATCCCCCCGGTCGCTATTTTAAATTTTTCTTTGACCACTTTTTATCATTATTGGCCGAAAAGCGCCACCTCTCTTCATCGGCCCAGAGGGCGCGTATTAAGGCTCTCTGCAGGATGTCATCAACATCCGGTAGGCAGGCAGTGGCAGTGTCAGAGAGGATTTTTGAGGGTGAGGAGTATAAGGGGTAGGGTATCGGGGCAGCGGTAGGACACATAACCCTTCGTCTCCTCTGGAATGTGATCAGCGGCCAAATGGGAAGGGGTGCTTATCCTTCTGGTTCTAGAGTGCTTTCGACGTACTGAAGGCATCCACAGGAATACATTCAAGGCTTTCAATATCAAAATCCGGTGAGATTGAGGGTGGATCCTTTTCAATAACACCCGTGCGAACTCGTATGGTTGGAAGTCCAGCTGCATGACCGGCTGCGATGTCAGTCATGATCTGATCTCCGAGCATGAACGTTGATTGCCGATCTGTCCCAAGTATTGATAATGCCATGGTGACAAGATCAGGTTCAGGCTTACCGATGATGATGGGCGTGACGCCAGAAGCTGCTTCAATAGCCTTCAGGATTGAGCCGGCACCTGGCTCGAATCCGCCGCCCTTGGGCAGCATAGTGTCTGGATTGGTTCCGATGAAATGCGCGCCTCCCAGCAGAGCTGCTTGGGCTCTTGTCAGTTTTTCGTACGTAAAGCTGCGGTCCAAGCCTGCGATAACCGCATCAACGTCTTCATCAGCAATCTCGAAATCGCGGTTCGCCACCGCGCGCACCAGTGCTTGCGCACCAATGACCATAACGCGGGATCTGGGCTCAAGTAAATCACTAAGCCGGTCAGCGGCAACTGCGCTAGTAGTGATAATACGCGCAGGGTCTGCAGGTATGCCCATTGCGTTCAGCTTAACGCTGAATTCTTCTGCCGATTTCGTCGAATTGTTCGTGACAAATGCGTACGGGAGTCCAATATGATTCCAGCGTTGAAACACTCTAACGGCGGATTCGATCGGCTCATCACCGCGATAGGTGACACCATCCAAGTCGCTGATAATGGCGGATATTTTAGGCCAGTGTGTCAATAGATCTCTCAATCACTCATCACCATGCCGCCATTCACATGCAGGACCTGACCAGTGATGTACGCAGCAGCCTCTGATGCTAAAAATACTGCAGCACCAACAATGTCCTCCGGCTGGCCGATACGTCCAAGCGGAATACGCCCACTATGACGAGCCTCGGTTTCTTCAGCAGGCCGACCGTGCATGGGCGTGTGAATGATGCCCGGCGCAATCGCGTTAACGGTGATGCCCTGCGGCGCTGCCTCATAAGCGAGGAGTTGTGTCAGATCATGCACGATTGCCTTTGAGTAGCAGTAATCCGCACCGCCAGCTTGATAGTTGAAAATGGCACCCCGCGATGAAATCGACGAACCAATATTGATGATCCGCCCGCCACTTTTTTTCAATGAATCCTCATAGACAAGGCGCGTTAAATTCAACACGGCTTCGGTGTTTATTGAAAGCGTGTGCTGAATCTTTTTACGATCGCCATCAATCAATCGCTCGCCCGATTTGACCCCGGCGTTGTTGATCAGGATGTCTACCGGGCCAAAATGAACGCGAGCTTGAGCTAGCGCCTCACCTATCCCACTGGCATCGGATACGTCCAAAGCGATCGGCATGACACGGTCATTACCAGCCATAGCGGCTGCAACAGGCTCTGGATTCAAGTCTGTCGCAACGACGTTCGCAGATGCCTCCGCGAACCCCTTGACGAGAGCCAATCCGATACCTCCAGACGCACCAGTAACAAATACCGTCTTTCCAGTCAGATCAAAAGTGTGCATTTTTCAGAGCTCCTTTTTCGGCCAGAAAATGCTTGACCTCTTGTTCAGTCGGCATGGATTCCTGTGCGCCTTTGCGCGTTACGCAAAGACTTGCGGTGGCGACTGCAAAGCATAGTGAATCCTCTATTTCCATTCCGCGTGCAACCGATACTGCAAGCGCGCCGTTAAAGGCATCACCGGCTGCGGTTGTGTCTACAGCGTCTACCGGAAAGGACTTCTGATGTACGCGGCGCTTGGCATCTACATAAACAACACCATTGGCTCCGAGCGTGATGGCGACAGCGGCTATTCCACTATCATGGAGGTGTATGGCAGCATCGAAGGCTTGCTCGACCGATGAGACATGAAGTCCGGACAGCTCTTCAGCTTCGGTTTCATTGGGAGTAATGATGTCGATAAGCTTGCAGTCGGCCGCAGTTAGTTGAGCGCGCACTGGAGCAGGGTTGAAAATCAGGGTACGGTCTTTCTTGTTCTCGAAAGCAGCCCGGCAGGTGTCAACGGGCAGTCCCATTTCGACTACCATAACGGCATCTTCTGGCACGCCTTCCAGCGCTGCAATCACATCATCTGGATTAAATTCTTCGTTTGCGCCCACATCTATACCCATCATGTTTGTGCCATCGGTAGCGACAAGAATCAGCGCCTTGCCTGACGTCCCTCCCGGTTTCCGACGGATTTTACTAGTTTGTACGCCAAATCCTGCTAGGGCACGCATCAGGCTATCTGCCGCGTCATCTTCCCCCAACATCGTTGCAAAATACGGTGCACCTCCAAGACGTGCTGCAGCTACTGCCTGATTGGCCCCCTTCCCGCCGGCAAATTCCTCAATGGTGCCAATTAAACTTTGGCCAACGGACGGAAGAGCTGTGGAATAAAAATTAATATCAAGATTCGTGGTGCCAATGAAAATTAATGGCCTCATTATTTATAGGCCCGGGTAATTTCAGTGCCTTCTGCTGCAGCTTTGGCATCCTCGACGGCCAAATAGGCGGAAACGATTGCCGGCCCAATGGTGATTCCAGCACCGGGGTAAATACCTGCCATTATCGAAGTTGCGTCATTTCCGCACGCATAAAGACCTAGAATCGCGCTATCGTCTTCTTTTAGCACGCGCGCTTTTTCATCCGTCTTCAGTCCCGCCGCCGTACCCAAAGTCCCTGGGACAATTCGAAGTGCGATAAAAGGACCATTCTTAATCTCGCCCAGATTAGGGTTCTTCAGACCCAAGCTTGTATCCCCTAACGCTAGGTTGAAAGCGGACTCCCCGCGACCAAAGTCTGGATCCTGCCCCGAATGAACGTTTTGATTATGTTGGCTCACCGTGGCCATAAGAGCTTCTGGATTAATATCGATTTCCTTTGCCAGCGCTTCAAGGGTCTCGCCATGTTGGATATAGCCACGTCGGAGGTAACTGCCGAGACTAGGAGTCCATGGCCAAGGTAGAATATCTCCCATGCCGCGCTTCTTCACGAAAGCTTCTTCGCAAATAAAGAAGAAACGCTCATCATCGGGATAACCATTTTCAAAAAGGCCGATGCAAACGTCATGATACGAATTGGACTCGTTCACAAACCTTTTGCCTTTCGGGCCTACTGCGATGACGCCCGGACGACCTCGGTCAAGCCATCCATAGGGCACTATGGCGGTCGATCCATCCTTGTTTTTTAAGCGCGACACCGGGGTCCAAAAACCGGGGCTGGCCACCTTCAGATCAAGCATCCCGCCGGCCTTACGCGCAGCTTTAATGCCGTCGCCTTGGTTTTCGGCAGCACACAATGTGACATCATGCTGGTGTTTGGCTCCCATCTCGGCCCGCAATTCGGGATTGGCAGCAAATCCTCCGGTGGCCAGGATCACGCCATATCGGGCTTGGACACGAATATCGGAACCTTTATGGGAAATGACAGCTCCAGTTGCTCGATCACCTTCAAAGATCAGCTCTTTCATCGGGCAATCGGTTGCCAGCTCTACATTCAACTTACGCAAACTCATCAAGGCTGCGGCCAGAAACGCATTTCCGCCGCTCAATTCAGTGCCTCGCGAGAACTTCAAACGATCTATCAAATAGCGACTGACGCGTCGCAGCACATGCAACAGGGCCGTGACAGACTTTAGCGGATTCAGGAAATGCTTGATCTCACTTGATGTGATCATCATGCCCCCCAGCACCACACGGATCGGATCTCCAATAAGATCAAAATCCGCCCCTAACCGACGCCCATTGAACGGTACTGGGCTCAATGCCCGCCCTTTATCAACACCGCCAGCGCGATTTGAATGATAGTCGGGAGCGCCGGCCAACACGAATGTTACCTCCGAACACTTCTCGATCTCCTGCACGGCTTGCGGGCCGTATTCGAGGTAAGCATCAATTTTTTTCTCATCATAGTAATTCCCCAATTCACCCCGCAAATACGTCCGCACCTGATCGAGCGAATCATCAATTCCGGCCGCAATGGCATGATCAGAACAAGGCACCCAAATCATTGCATTTGATAGTGCAGTCGTGCCGCCTATCTTGGAAGCTCTTTCGCACAGCATCACCGAATGTCCAGCTGACGCCGCATAGAGTGCTGCACAGACACCAGCGGCACCGCTACCGATGATCAAAAAATCCGTAGTTTTTTCATTGCTCACTGTGGGTTACCTCTTCGAGAGCAGAATAGATTTGAAGTTTTCGGCTATTGTCTTCACGGCGTGCTCTATCGGAATGCGCTCGATGGACGATGCGCCGACAAAACCCACGCATTGGGTGTTCTCATACACTCGGCGCGTATCCTCTGGCAACGCTATCTTGCCGCCATGACAGAGAAAGATCGGTGCATGACCGGCCGCCATAACAGCGTCTATCATCTCAGAAATCTTGCGTATTTCCTCATCGACTTTAGTCTCGGTCTCGTGCCCCACAAGCCCGCCGCTCGTGGCGCCGACATGAGGTACTAAACAATCGGCACCTTTTTCTGCCGCATCGATTGCGTCCTGAACTGTTGCCACATACGCCATCGAAAAAATGCCACGTGCGGCGGCCTGTTCGATCAGCTCAACTTCGCGGCTCCAGCCAAGGCCTACCTTGTCCCTGCGCTTACGCCAGCGCTCACCCATAGTCGAAATAGTAGGATAATTAATGATGCCCGAAAATCCAGCCGCCTGAAAATCATCCAGCAGCTGATCCAGATCCATGCGTGTCGGATCCCAGGCTTCGATACCACCAACTAGGGGTGTGTCGGATACCACATTCCGAATCTCGGCTGCCATATCGATCGTGAGGGCGTTGGAATCTCCGATACGACTCGTCGGCAGCCCCATCAAACGTGACCGACCAGTGCTGTAAACAATCAGCAAATCTGCGCCGCCGAGTGCCGCACATTTAGCAACCAAGCCACAGCTGGTGCCCGCTCCGAGAATAGGACGGCCAGCTTCGGTTTCTGCCGCCAAGTGTTTCAATATGTTCTGTCGGGAAAAAGTCTTCATATAGGCTCATTGAGTTGTGTAATCATCCAGTCGGCGCAAAGCGCTCCGAATTCGGGATCATTGATGTGGAAATCGGTCTCTACGACAGGGATATCTGCCCTGAGCGTCTGCTTCATTGTATCGCGCCATGACACATTGGCCATCGGGTCGTGGAAGGGTTTGCTCGGGCGGTCGTAATCCGACACGCCTTGCGCCGGCCAGAATACTGCCACCGGCCCTATAGATTGGTTTAGCCTGACCGCCGTTTGGTACGCAATCTTTGCGGTTTCGTCAGGATTTGTACGCACGAGCGTTGTCAGCGGAGTGTGTCGGTATGTGGTTCGTCCCGAAAGATAGTTTGGCATCGATTCCGGCGGACCAAAATTAACCATATCAACTGCTCCCGGTGCTATAGCCTGAGGAATACCAGCAGCCCCTGCTGCCGTCAAGCGATCCTCTCCTGCGCTGGCTGTTCCATCCAATAGCAAATCAGCCATTTCTGTTGTTGTCAGGTCAATCACGCCATCAAACTCGCCCTTGGCGATAAGAGATTCCATGGTGCGCCCACCTGCACCATTCGCTGGAAAGACGATGACGGTCACATCGGAACCTTCGAGACGAGACATGACCGATTGAACTGCTGGTGTGGTGACACCAAAGGACGTGACAGCAACCGTCTTTCCAGGTCGACTTACCTCCTCTTCCCATTCCAATCCGTATAGCATGTTTGCTGCATTGGCCAACACGGCACGTGTGAACCTGTTTATCCCCATTAGGTCCACGATTGTTGGCAACAGTATGGTATCAGACGTGGTGGCGATCTCCGCCAGCAGCGCTGGCCGAGCGCTCGTAACAAGCACCTTTGGGAATCCATAGGGCAAGTCGCATGTGATTTGATGAAAGACACCAGCTCCCTTACCACCACCAACTCCGGCGATCGCAGAGATTTCTCCCGCTTTGAGCAAGTCGTTAACAATGGCTGTTGCACCAGATGCCATCGCGTTGAGTGCTTCTGCTGGTCCATCCATACCGATGGGCATGTTAGTTCTGCTTACGACGGATTCGCGCGTTATATCCCCAGGAAAATTTGGAGAACCGGCGGTCCCAACATCCATAACACAAACTGAACGGCCACGTGCATCAAGCTGTTTCTTGAGAAAGGCGACCTCATCTCCCTTGGAATCGAGGGTAGCGACAAGTAAGATCTTCCCTTTGGATGCGTGCATTCATTTCTCTAGCGGATAAATTTACTGAAATTTTCTCATGTCATGCCTCTAAAATAGAGACCGCATGTTAGTTTCAGTGGGGAAATTTAAGGGCATTTGCAATTTCCCGCCACTTCCAGAGCTTGAAGAGGAGGGGGAGCGAGCACTCATTGAGGATATTACAATATTTAGGTTGGTGCGGTAACCCTTTATCCGCCAGCAAGATGCTGTGTTTGGGCATTCAATTTCAACAGGAGAGAAAACATGAATTTTCGTCGAACGTTAAAATCAGCAGTGCTTGCAATCACTATTGCATTCGCGGGCACTTCAGTACTTGCGGCTGACCTCAAAATTGGACTTGTTCAGATTAATCAACAGGCTCTCTTTTTCAATCAAATGAACAAAGGTGCAAAGGCAGCAGCAGATGCTGCAGGGGTCGAATTATTCATTTTTAATGCAAACAATGACCCAGGAAAACAGGCAGATGCTATCGAAACCTACATTGCTGAAGGCGTGGATGGTCTAGTGGTAGTGGCGATTGATGTAAACGGTGTTATGCCAAGTGTCATAGATGCCGCCGCTGCAGGTATCCCAGTTGTTGCCGTTGATGCAATCTTGCCAGAGGGTCCACAGAAGGCACAAGTAGGTGTTGATAATACGCTTGCAGCGAAATTGTTGGCGACTCATCTCATTGACCATCTTGGTGATAGTGGTTTTGAGGGCGTGGAACTTGGTATCGTTGGTGCGCTCAATTCGTTTATTCAGAATGTCCGTCAGAAAGGCTTTGAAGACGGGATTTCAGATGATTCACGCATTAAGACTGTCGGCGCAGTTGATGGCCGCAACTCGCAGGACAATGCTCTAAGGTCTGCCGAGAATTTGATAACAGCGAACCCTGGAATTGATGTGATCTACGCAACTGGTGAGCCAGCTCTTGTAGGCGCGATTGCTGCTGTTGAAAGTCAAGGACGTACTGACGACATCGAAGTGATCGGTTGGGATTTAACTGGTGAGGTGATTGCCGGAATTGATGCTGGGTATGTTACCGCCGTAATTCAGCAGGATCCGACAGGTATGGGTAATGCTGCGATAAATTCAGTGCTTAGATCAATCGCAGGTGAGGCGATTGAATAT
The DNA here is from genome assembly GCA_018699395.1 of Gammaproteobacteria bacterium. Classification (GTDB taxonomy): domain Bacteria; phylum Pseudomonadota; class Gammaproteobacteria; order Steroidobacterales; family Woeseiaceae; genus UBA1847. The sequence continues at coordinate 15,321 of JABIQN010000053.1, read as the reverse complement.
GATGTTGCCGTTCCAGTCACCATTGTTACAAAGTATAACGTTGATCCTTATCGTGAGGTTTTTAAGTAGTGGCCTCGCAAGACTTGTTGAGTAAGGAGGTGGCCCAAGCCACCTTCAACCAATCAAAATCGCGTATTTCAGTGCGAGGAATAAAAAAACGTTTTGGTGCGGTTGAAGCCTTGCGCGGTGTCGATCTGGATATTTATCCAGGCGAGTGTTTGGGCCTCGTGGGCGACAACGCGGCAGGTAAATCAACTTTTACCAAAATGCTGTCTGGAGCATACGTGCCGGATGAAGGTGAGATAAAAATCGATGGTCGCGAAGTTCGTTTTGAAACGCCGAATGATGCCCGCGAGCATCGGATAGAGATGGTCTATCAAGACTTAAGTCTTTGCGACACGATTGACATTCCGGGCAATCTTTTTCTGGGGCGGGAACTGCGCAAATCGCCCGAATTTCTTGGCTTCCTGAATAAGAGTGAGATGCGAAAGAGTGCACAGGAGATGCTGGATAAACTGCAAATCCGCATTCCAAATATAAATTCTAAGGTTGCGATGCTATCAGGAGGTCAGCGTCAAGCCATCGCCATCGCCCGCGCCGCCGCATTTAATCCTGATGTGCTGATAATGGACGAACCAACATCGGCACTTGCAGTCGCGGAGGTCGACGCTGTGTTGGACCTGATCAACCGTTTAAAGGAAACGGGGGTTTCCATTATTCTGATAACGCACCGATTGCAGGACCTATTTCGCGTTTGTGATCGCATCGCCGTTATGTATGAGGGCACGAAAGTGGCCGAACGAAACATACATGAGACTGATCTTGAAGATCTAGTCCAACTGATTGTTGGAGGGCATGCGCATGCAAACACAAAGCAAAAATAAGAGCGTCGGGCTGACGGAGTTTTTGGCCCAAAATGCACAGGTATCTAGCATCGCTGTCTTTCTGATGGTCTGCGTTGTCGGTTTTTCAGTGTCGACAGACGGCTTTCTCACTAGCAACAATTTTCTAAATCTTCTGCGCCAATCGGCTCCTTTAATGATCGTAGCGGTGGCGATGACGTTCGTAATCACCACTGGTGGGATCGATTTGTCAGTTGGTTCGACGCTTGCACTTGCGAATGCGCTGGTAGCAATTGTCATAGCGCAGGGAACACCTTGGCCGATAGCAGTGCTAATTGTACTGAGCGTGGGTGCATTGATCGGACTGATGCAGGGCTGGTTTATCGCATACGAGAAAATTCCACCGTTTATTGTCACCCTCGCGGGTCTGTCAATTTTCCGTGGCATCGCACTTTTGATGACCGAAGGCTTTTCGATCCCGATTGATCGAGGTTTAGGTTTCATAGCTCTTGGTCGTGGCTGGTTCATTGGTGTGCCGATTCCAGCGATCCTAGCAATAGTTGTGGTTGTGGCTGGTCTTGTTACGCTCTCGCAGACGGCGTTTGGGCGTCATGTGATTGGGATTGGTGCGGATACAGAGTCGGCGCGACGTGCGGGTATTTCGACAAAGCGCGTGATTATCATGGTTTATGTTCTAGCCGGAGTAGCCGCAGCTTTTGCCGGTTTAATTTTTGCTGCGCGCCTGGCCAGTGGTAGTTCAAATGCCGGTGTTGCATTCGAACTGGAAGTCATCGCGGCTGTAGTTTTGGGTGGCACCTCCCTGATGGGCGGTCGTGGATCTGTAGCTGGCACAGTGCTTGGAGCGCTGACCATCGTCGTAATTGGTAACGGTCTGATCCTGTTGCACGTATCGCCATTCTTCACGCAAATTGTTACCGGAGCGATCATCTTGATTGCAATCTGGTTGAATACCAGAGTTTTTACTCGCATTGCTACAACCCACTGAGGAGTAAGATGATGTCGGAATCGACCGCTATGACAGTACTAGGCCCCGTCTCTACTTCGGAGCTTGGAACCACGCTAATGCATGAGCATGTCTTCAATGATTGCTCTTGTGCTTGGCGCGGCCATGAGTCCGGTTATCATTCAGAAATTATGCATAAAAAAGTTGATGCTTCTATGCAGCAGCAACTCATCAAAGATCCGTTTGGATGTTTAGATAATTGCGGTAATGATGATGAAACGTTGGCTATTCAGGAACTCGCGCCAGTCGCCATTCATGGCGGAAAGACATTGGTGGATCCGACAAATCGTGGTGTCGGACGTGACCCCGAGGCCCTCATGCGAGTGGCGAAAGCCACCGGGCTTAATATCATAATGGGCTCGGGTTATTATTTGCACAGCTCACATCCAGCTGAATTGAGCGCTCTATCAGTCGATGATATTGCCTCGGAGATTGAGGTCGAATATGAGGTTGGTGTCGATCAAACTGGCGCTCGGATCGGCTTAATTGGCGAGATTGGTGTTAGCACCGAATTTACTGATTCTGAGATGAAGGTTTTAAAGGCTTCAGCTAAGGCCGCTGTCCGAATAGGTCTCCCGCTGATGGTGCATCTGCCAGCCTGGGATAGGCATGCACATAAAGTGTTAGATGTAGTCGAGTCTTGTGAGCTGGATCCTGCACGTGTCATCCTTTGTCACATGAATCCTTCCCATGATGATCAGTCATATCAACAAGCTTTGGCTGCACGGGGGGCCTTCATCGAATACGATATGATTGGCATGGACTATATATTTGAGCAGGGCAGTGTTACTTGCCCGACAGACCATGAAAGTGCGATAGGTCTCGCAAATTTGGCTGAAGCTGGCTTTTTAGATCAATTACTTTTGTCGCAGGATGTTTTTCTAAAGTCCATGCTTACCGCTTATGGCGGCAAAGGTTACGCTCATCTTTTTTCGGAATTCCTACCTCGTCTATTGGGCCATGGTTTCGGTCAGAAAGAGATCGATCATATGATGATATCCAATACGGCCACTTCACTTAAAATTCAAAAATAAAGAATATTACCTATGACCAACGTTGACGACTCCTGTGCCTTTCTCGCTGAGAACTTAGAGCGCTTTTCTTCAATTCGTCGAGAATTTCATATGCGACCGGAGCTTGCGTATGAAGAGACAGAAACCTCCAATCGTATAGCAGATTTTCTTACAGATATTGGCTGGACGGTCTCAAGAGGTATCGGTGGCACCGGGGTTGTAGCGACTTTAGCCGGAGGTGCAGGTCCAACGATAGGGCTGCGTTCCGACATGGATGCTCTCCCAATTCTCGAAAAGAACAGTGTCGCGCACTCAAGTCGTTACGCGGGGAAAATGCACGCTTGCGGCCATGACGGACATATAACAATCTTACTAGCTGCAGCAGAGTTATTAGCTCGGGAGAAACAACGACCGGGAGATGTCTGCCTCTATTTTCAACCAGCTGAAGAGGCTGGAAGTGGAGCGCAGTCTATGCTGGAAGACGATGTACTCACAAGGTTTCCATGCGACCAGATGGTAGGTTACCACAACTGGCCGGCCCTTCCATCAGGAGTCATTTCAGTGCGCCATGGCGTCCAGATGAGTGCTTTCCAATCGCTCGAATTGGATTTTCTATGTGGTGGTGGTCATGCGGCAATGCCGGAAAATTGCCCGGACATTTTTTCAGCTATGTCTGATTTTCTTCGCCAATCATATTCCAGATTAAGAAATCTGAAGCATGAAAGTGCGCCGGTGAGCTTTTCTTTCACACGAGTTAAAGGCGGCAGCGCCATAAATTTGATTCCAACTAAAATCAGTCTAGAGGCGAGTTTTCGATACGGCTCTAATCGTCAGTTTTTGATGGCTTGCGATATCGTCGATGAAATCCGCAAGCAAACTATCGAACACTATGGAGTTGATGTTGAAATGAGATGGATCGAACGATTTGCTCCACTCGTTAATGATAAGGGTGTCACCTCGAGCCTGGTCAAAAGCCTGTCCGACGTTCCTGGTGTAACATATCGAGAAACAGCGACACCCGCAACGGTTGCAGATGACTTTGGGTATTTTGCCGAGCATGTCCCAAGTTGTTATTTTTGGATTGGCACTGGACAGAAAAATACGAATCTTCATGCAGATAACTTTGATTTCAACGATAATGTTTTGAAGACCGCTCCAGCCATCTTACATAACTACGTTATGTGTGGCGGACTTCAGGAGCAAGCGAATGAAGCGTGATCTCAAGTTGACTGCTGTTTAACCCAGCGAAACACAGGCCTCTTCAGTTGAAGTATTTCATGGCTTGTCGACGGACTAGAGCAACCAAGCCCGCTGACATTTTTTCTAAAAAACCGGCAATCGGCGTTAACTGCTATTACTAATGGATCCGGAAGAAACGGTTATCGGAAACCTGCTGCCGGTTTCTTGCCTATGATCCAGAAACCAAAACTCTTATAAGAGGATAATCAAGCATGTCAGTTGGACAATTACGAGACAATGCAATTACGTCGCTGTTCGGGCAGCCCAAGGCCGTCATCGGCGTCATACACTCGAAGGCACTGCCAGGTGCTCCAAGATATAGCGGCGGTCCGGTTTCAGAAATTTATGACTATGCGCTGACTGAGGCGCAACGATATGCAGAAGCCGGTGTGGACGGGTTGATCGTGGAAAATCACGGCGACATACCGTTTCTTAAGCCCGATGCAATTGGACCAGAAACTGCTGCTTGTATGGCCGTTATGACTGAACGTGTGCGGATTGCAACGGGCCTGCAAATCGGCGTGAACGTTTTAGCAAATGGGGCGTTTCAGGCATTGTCCATCGCGCAAGCAGCAGGCGCTTCATTCGTTCGCGTCAACCAATGGTCGAACGCCTACGTCGCCAATGAGGGGATAGTGGAAGGTCCAGCCGCCATGGCATTGCGCTATCGCAGAACCATCGGTGCCGAAGCAGTTCGGGTTTTTGCGGATGTACATGTTAAACACGGCGCGCATGCAATTACCGCTGATCGCAGCATCGAAGAACTGGCTCGTGATAACGAGTTCTTTGACGCAGATGTGGCGATTGCGACAGGCCAGCGCACTGGCAATGCCGCAACTCAAGAAGAGCTTACCACCATCGCTGGAGCAACAAGTCTGCCCGTGGTGGTTGGGAGCGGCGTTAACGAAGGCAATGTGGAAAGAATAATGTCAATCGCAAGCGGCGTCATAGTCGCAAGCTCTCTTAAGAAAGATGGTGTTTGGTGGAACCCCGTTGATCCGGCGCGTGCGCGAAGCTTCATGCGGGTGGTGAAGGGCTTACGGTGACGCTACGAGTCATTGGCAACACGACCCGCGATATTTTCTACCTAACGCAGAATTTTCCCGCGCCTGGCGAGAGTGTTCTTGCAGCGGAACGGAAAGAAGACATTGGAGGAAAGGGGTTCAATCAAGCCGCTGCAGCCGTTCGTGCTGGAGCCAAAGTCTGCTTTACAACAGCTGTAGGCAATGATGCGCCAGCTACGATCCTGCGCACTGCGATTGGTGCTGTAGAAGGGATGGTAGCTAATGTTTTGACTGCGCCATTTTCCACAGACGAGTCGGTCATCATGATCAGTGATGACAGCGAAAATGCAATAGTCAGCACCGCTGCCTGCGCTAGGTGGCTTGATATCCAAAGTCTGGCGTCGACTTTAGAGTCAGTAATCCAAGGTGATACGCTTCTAATGCAAGGAAATATGCGCCACGAGACGACCGCGACTGTTCTGAGCCAAGCACGAGTGCGCGGCGCGACCAGCATCTTGAATCCGGCTCCGCTTCCACAAGATGCTGCTGCACTGGTGGCACTGGCAGACATCGTCGTCCTGAATTTGGTTGAGGCTTGCACAATTTTGGGGCACACATGCGTAAACATGAAGGCCAACACCATCACCTCCGCCATCAGTAGCGGCAAGATGCTGCAGGAGCAAAGTGGATCAGTTATCTTACTAACCCTGGGCTCAAAGGGCTGTGTCATCCTATCCGATGGAGACCCCATTGAAATTCCTGCGCCTCGGGTAGTGGCGGTGGATACAACGGGTGCGGGAGACACCTTCACCGGATGGCTCTGTGCGGGACGAATGAGGGGATTGTCACTCGAGGATGCTGCTAGAGAGGCCGTGGATGCCGCCGCTCTTATGGTCACTCGCCTCGGCACAGGAAACGCCCTGCCTTCGCGGGCAGAGTATGAAAAATTCGTGCGCTAGTACTGGTAATGTCCAAATAAACTTGGTTGAGATGGAGCAAGCACCCGCCTAGGGACGCATAAAACAAATAAACGCCCTTTTGCATCCAGCGCAGTAATATTTGAACGCAGTGTAGCTCCTTGTCCACCCTTAACCAGTTGTAACCAGTTGTAACCAGTTGGGAAAAAGGTGCTTATCCTTCCTATACTCACTACAATTCGAAGAAGTCCCAGTGGGGTTTGGTCGACCATTATATTTTTGGTTCCATCAAAAGCGTAATAGCGCATTTCCCCCAAAGAGTATCTCGGAATTTTGGTATATATAATTTAATCGACGGCACGCAGGCTGCGTGCAATTGCAACACGATTTAAATCATCAACTCTCTGGAGAATTATTGATGGAGAAGAAAATGCGTGTCATCGTCGCCGGTGGTGGAACGGCTGGCTGGACGACAGCTCATTGCTTGGCTAAGCGGCTGAGTAATATGCTCGAAATCATTCTAGTGGAATCCGATCAGATTGGAACCGTTGGTGTGGGCGAGGCGACCATTCCTACCATGCGTAGGTTTCATCAGTTTTTTGGAATTGATGAGCGTGAGTTTATGCGTGAAACCCAGGCGACATTTAAGCTCGGCATTGACTTTGTCAACTGGAGTAAGCCGGGCGAAAGTTATATTCACTCGTTCGGTGATATTGGGGAGAGTACCTGGCTGGCTGGATTCCATCAGTATTGGATGGAAGCTAAGGCCAATGGTTTTGGGGGTAGCTTGGAGGACTATTGTCTCGAATTGAAGGCGGCCCAGGAAGATAAATTCGCTACAAAAGTTGGTGATAAGTCATTGGCGTATGCTTTTCACATGAACGCAACGGCCTATGCTAAATGGCTGCGCAAAAAAAGTGAGTTACTTGGCGTCCAGCGAGTTGAAGGCAAAATTAATGAAATCAATGTTGATCCAGTGACGGGTAATATTACATCGTTGGAGTTAGAGCATGACAGACAGGTTGCCGGTGATTTTTTTATTGATTGTAGTGGCTGGAGAGGCTTGTTGCTCGGCGATGCATTGGATGTTGAATTCGAGGACTGGAGTCATTGGATAGCCTCTGACCGCGCTTGGGCAGTTCAGACGAAAAAGACTGGCCCGCCTGTTCCTTACACAAGTGCGATTGCACATCCTATCGGTTGGCAGTGGCATATTCCTCTGCAAACTCGTACCGGCAACGGTCTTGTTTTTAGTAGCAAATTTTGTTCTGAGGATGATGCTCTTAAAACTTTACTTGGCAATATCACTGGAGAAACAACCACTGAGCCTCGTCTCTTGAAATTTAAAACGGGTCGCCGAATAAATCCGTGGCATAAAAACTGTGTTGCCATAGGCTTATCGAGTGGTTTTATCGAGCCTCTCGAATCAACCAGCATACATCTGATTAACACCTCACTCGTACGCTTGATGAATCTCTTTCCATTTTCAGGTGAAATGGAGTCGTCAACTGAGCGCTTTAATCGTGAAACTCGCCTTGAGTGGGAGGCGGTACGTGATTTTATCATCCTGCATTACAAGCAAACGCAACGGGATGACAGTGAATTCTGGAATTATTATCGTACTATGGATATCCCAGACAGCCTCGCTCACCGCTTAGAGATTTTTAAGGAAAATGGCTATGTGTGGGAGGATGAAGTGAATTTATTTCGCACGCACTCTTGGGTTCAGGTGATGCTTGGGCAAGGCTTAATCCCAAAAAATCGCCATGGTGCAGGTCGCATGTTGCCGCCGAAGGAATTAAAGCGGCAGCTTGATGGGATGATCACTTCTGTAGATCAGGATCTTGCCAAGCTGCCCAGTCACAGTGACTTTATTAAGCAGTACTGCCCGGCGGTAGGGCTGAGTGACAATTAATAAAGATCAAATGTAAGAGATAAAAATTAGGGGATCAGAAAATGAATAAGAATTCAAAAATATTTAAAAAAATATTTCTTTCTATTTCAATATTAGTTTTTTCTAGCAGCCTATCTCAATATGCTGGAGCGGCCCATCATGGAGCACATGACCATCATGCGGAACCATTGAAGGTTTTGATGATTACTGGCGGTGGCCCTTATCACGATTACTACACCCAATTAAGACAGCTCACAGAGGGCTTGACTGATCGTATCGGTAATATTGAGTTCACCATCGATCATGACGAGGGTGCAAATAAACGGGATATGTATTTCAAATTTGAGAGCCTGCAAACAGATGAGTGGACACAAAATTTTGATTTGGTTTTATACAACAGTTGTAACCTTCATGTGGCAGAAGGTAATCCTGAATATGTAGATAAAATTATTCAAGCTCACGTTAAAAGTCAAATACCTGCAGTAATGACACATTGCCCAATGCACTTGCATCGAACAAATGCTCCAAATTGGTACAACTTTACTGGAGCTGAGTCTTATGTGCATGAAGTTGTTAATACTCCTTTTACGATAGAGTTACTTGAGCCTAATAATCCCATTATGGTCAATTTCCCTGATACTTGGCGGACTCCGAATGGGGAGCTCTATATGCCTGTTGAGTTAAAAGATAATGCTACTCCACTGGCACGTGCTTATGCCGCAGAACCCGCTGAATTTTTTCCTATAGCCTGGACTCATGAATATGAGGGGGTTCGAGTATTCAGTAGCACTTTGGGCCACCACAATGTGACTATGGGTTCCGATGTAAATCTAAATCTAGTAGCAGCTGGATTGCTGTGGGCAGCTGGCAAGCTTAGTGATGATGGCTCTCCATCTAAAGGGTATTCAGGTGAGAGAGGACTGGGATGGATCTCCTTGCTTAAAGGGGGAACCCTACATGGTTGGCGCGCTACCCAGACAACTGATTGGTCTTCATTTAGTTGGTGGGATGGAAAAGATATTTGGCCCTCAAAAGAAAATATGGGTACTGATTCTTTTAAACTTGTTGCTGGTAAAGCTGAACATTTGTTGCGTATGCCAAAGCATGACGCTCCTGACCCTGATGTGTATTTAAATACTATTCTTGTTGAGGGACCACAAAGTAACTTATTTTATTTAGGGCCGATTGATGGCGGTGATTTTAAAAATTTCGAATTCAAAGTTGATGTATACACCTCTCCCGGTTCAGCCTCAGGAATCTATTTTCATACTCGTTATAAAAATGATGGACGTCCTGTTTATGGTTATGAGGCTCAAATTAATGCTAGTCGTCGTGGTGAGAGCAAGACCGGTAGCTTGGTTGGGGTAAGCGAAGTGAAGGCCGCCTCACATGCAGATAACGAATGGTTTAGTTATTACATCAAGGTTGATGGCAAGAAAGTAACAATAAAAGTAAATGGCGAAACGGTTAATGAGTTTATTGAACCAGATGATGCAGAAGGACCAGCCAGTCTCCGTCGGGGGACAATTGCTATGGAATCTATAAGTTCAAAAAATAGTCGTGTGCAGTTTCGTAATCCGATGATTCGTCCATTACCGGATAATAATTAATAGAGAGTCTAAATTATGAAAAGTATCAAGGTATTAATGCTTTGCTGTTTTGCCCTCCTTTCAACAGCCAGTCTGGCGCAGCGGGATTTTAGTCAGGTTGAAATCACCACCCACCGTCTGGCCGACAATCTTTACTACCTAAAGGGCGCGGGTGGCAACATCGGCGTGTCAGTCGGTGAAGACGGAGTTTTCCTCATAGACGACCAGTTTGCCCCACTGACGGAAAAAATTCTTGCTGCCATCCAGGTCGTCACCGACCAGCCGGTGCGATTTTTATTCAACACTCATCATCATGGCGATCACACCGGGGGAAACCAGAACCTGGGCAAAGCGGGAGTCGTGATAGTGGCCCATGAGAATGTCAGGGTCTTATTGAAAAATGGGCTCACCAGCGGCGATCTCGACCGGCTTCTCACCGCGGACCAGCGCGCCGGACTGCCAGTACTCACCTATACGGACTCGGTGCGCTTTCATCTGAATGGCGAGAACATCCACGCCTTCCATAACGGCCCCGGCCACACCAATGCTGATTCCTTCGTGCATTTCCAAAACGCCAACGTCATACATACCGGAGACGTTTTTAGGACCACGGGTTACCCCTTTGTGGACGGCAACGCTAGCGGCAGTTTCCTGGGTATCGTGGCAAGTTATGAAATGCTGCTGGAAATATCCAATCCGGACACGGTTTTCTTGCCCGGACACGGTGTGCCCAGCAGCCAGGACGATATCAGAGAGCAGTTAGATATGCTTTACACCATTCATGACCGGGTGCAGGCCGGTATCAATGGCGGCCTGAGCCTAGGGCGCATTCAATCGGACAATCCCACCGCCGAATACGACGCCCGTTGGGCCGGCGGAAAAGTTAAAGGCCCGGATCTGGTGACAGTGATTTACAACGAGTTGATATCGAATTTTCGTCAGAAGATGCGTCGCGAGATATAAATAAATAGGGGCGCGAAGTTCTGGCTGAACGCTGTCAACGAGTTTGACCGCGGCATGCGAGATTGCCTGCATGTGAGTAGCTGCAGGGCTTGCCGGAGGAAGCGGGAATGCGTCTTCTCGCAGACGGGAGTGCAGTTATTTAGATTGGACTTTTGCGGTTAACCTCGCTCCCACGATTCTTTGCGGCTTACAAAAATAAATCCAAAAAGGGTGTAACTCTAAGTGGAAAGGCAAAAATTTTCGTCAAAATATACTTCGACTTTGACTTTTATTGGTGTTGCTGTGGGCCTTGGAAACGTCTGGCGATTTCCCTACATGATGGGCGAATACGGCGGATCAGCCTTCCTAATTGTCTATCTTTTGTTCACAATATTTCTGGCTGTTCCAGGCTTGACGGCCGAATGGACGCTTGGCCGAGCGACGGGTAAAGGGCCTATCGGTGCACTATCAAGCGTTTTTGGCACAACTTGGGGGCGTCGAATTGGCGGTTTGATCGTATTCACGATGATAGTGTCGACGTCTTACTACCTCGTTGTCATTGGGAACATTACATTTACGGCATTGTTCTCGATATTTAATGGCTTTTCTGAATCAACGATTGCGGAATTCGACGGGCAGATGTCAAACGGCTGGCTGCAGTACGTTTTTGCACTGGTCGTATTGGGGTTTGCAATGCTGGTCCTACATTTAGGTGTCAATAAGGGCATCGAATCGGTGAGCCGCCTTTTCGTTCCCTTTTTTGCACTCGTCATTTTATACCTAGCTGTAAACGCTTTGTTTCTGCCCGGCGCACTGGCTAAGGTAGCTGATTTTCTAAAGCCAGATTTTTCTGTGTTGACCGCAGAGCATATATTCGCCGCACTAGGTCAATCGTTTTTCTCTGTCGGTCTCGCTGGAACGATAATGGTTATTTATGGTTCCTATATGCCGGCCGACCAAAATATGCTGAAAACGGCATCATTTACCGCCCTGGGAGATGTCGGTGCAGCGATTTTAGCATCGCTATTTATTGTTCCGACAATACTCGTATTCAATCTCGATCTGTCACAAGGACCAACACTGGTTTTTTCAACCCTGCCAAAATTATTTAGTGTGATGGCGGGCGGCAGAGTCCTGGGCAGCTTCTTCCTGCTTGCGCTTTGCCTGATCGCATTTCTTTCGGCGATTGGTGCTCTCGAAGCAATTGTTGGCAGTATCAGTGAGGAAATGAAACTGCGATCCAGTCGCGGTATTGTCATCCTAATCATCCTACTAATCGAAGCAGCAATAATGCTGCCAAGCTCTTTGGAGCCGGAATTCATTGGCGTACTGGACTTAATTTTTGGTTCTGGAATGCAAATGTTCGGTAGTGCAATCGCTATGACTACGGTGGCATGGGGGCTTGGTCGACTCGTCACCAAGGCGCAGATTTTCGGATCGGCGGATAGACCTTGGCACAATACATATTTTGCGTGGTTGAAGTGGGTTCTGCCAGGCGTGATACTCATTGTACTGGTTAACTACCTAGTCAGTAATCTGTAATTAAGGAATTGATATGACACGAAGTTTTTCGACAAGAGCAATCCACGAGGGCGAAGGCGGGGACAAGACGACAGGCGCGCACAATACGCCAATTTATCAAACAGCTACTTTTGCTTTCGAACGAGCGGAGGATTTCGCAGCGGCTATTGAGATTGCAGTTGATCCAGATCGAATGAATCCTCTAGATAACTTTTTTTATTCTCGTACCTCCAATCCAACAAATGCCGCATTAGAAAAAAAACTGGCTTCGCTCGAGTCCGCAGAAGGTGCTCTAGTGACTTCATCGGGAATGTCTGCCGTGGCTGTCTCGATCATGATTTCGGCAAAGTCTGGTGATCATGTCATTGTGACTGATGATCTTTTTGTCATAAGTAAGCAGTTTTTCGAACAGGATTGCCCGGCGATGGGGATTGAAGTGTCGATGTTTGATGTTCGCGACATTAATCAGGCACGAGCTGCTATTAAAACAAATACGACGGCTATTTTTATTGAGACTGTGACAAATCCGAATATCTACATTGCAGATCTCGCTGCTTACAAAGAGATATCCGATGAACACGGACTCACGCTTATAGTAGACAATACATTTTTGAGCCCTTATCTCTGTAGGCCTATCGAGCAAGGAGCAGACATTGTTTTGCACTCTGCAACTAAGTACATCAGTGGCCATGGAGATACGATTGCCGGCGTACTTTCGGGCACGCGGGATACAATTGATCGTGCTCGAATAAAGATGGATGCGTTTGGGCAGTGTCTTAGCCCACTTGCAGCATGGCTTATCATGCGTGGTGTTAGGACATTATCGCTGCGGATGCGCCAACATGCCGAAAATGGCCAGGCACTGGCGGAATATCTTGCGGTGCACCCTAAGGTGGAGTGGGTAAAATATCCGGGCCTATCAAGTCATTCACAACATGAGTTGGCAAAAACGTCTTTACCGAATGGATATGGCGGTATCTTAAGCTTCAGAATCAAAGGCGGACTCGATGAGATGAATCGGTTCGCAAATAGTCACAAATTGTTCGCCAAGGGAGTAAGTCTTGGTGATGTGTGTACCTTAATTTACCCACAGAAATGGCGAGATAATTTGATTCGTGTCTCTGTCGGCTGTGAAGATATAAGTGACATTATTGAAGAATTTGAGGCTGCATTATTGAACCTATGATGTTTTCTATCGAGGACCGGCGGTGCCGGTCATTCCATTCGAAAACCATCGTAGTAACTGACGGCGCCATGCAAAACTTGGAGATGTATTTGCATTTGCCCTAGCACTGTCCATGCTGAAGCATTGACGATTCTTTAGCGCAAATGCTTCAGCACATTTTGTGCTGTCAAGAGACTAACGCGCTGATTAGCTTCTTTGGTAATCCCAGCAATGTGTGGTGTGAGCAATAGGTTAGGAACTCCACCAAACGCAGCTCCGCTTTCACTACCCAGTGGTTCAGACTCAAAAACATCGAGTGCCGCACCTCCAAGTCGGTCCTCGCGCAATGCTTCGATTACTGCGCTTTCATCGACAACACCACCTCGTGCCGTGTTGATGAGTATGGACTCCGCGCGCATGCTGCGGATGAACTCGGCGCCGATCAGATGACGCGTTTCGTCTGTTAATGGCACGTGGACACTGATGACGTCGCACTCTGCGGCGAGGTCGGCCAATGTCACGCGACGAACGTTTGACCAGGCAGGGTCGTGTGCCGCCAAATATGGATCAAACGCGCAAATGTCCAGCCCGAGTGCACTGGCGCGAACTGCGACTTCCCTAGCGATCGAGCCGAACCCTATAAGTCCCAATCGTTTACCAGATATCTCTCGGCCCATTAAATCAGTACGCGGCCACTCGCCCGCTATCATGCGATCAATCGCGTTCCATGCGCCACGCAAAAGAACGAGTGCGGCGGTGATTGTGTACTCCGCGACTGCAACATCATTTGCCCCTGTTGCAGGGCAGACGACGACATTGCGTGACTTGCAGGCTTCAAGATCAATATTATCCAGTCCTACACCCAAGCGGCCGACAACCTGGAGATTCGGCGCATGCTCAAGGAGTTCGTTATTAACTTGTGTACGGTTGCGTACGATGATGGCACGCGCCTCTGCAAGATTCTCGAGTAATGCGATGCGATCGTCGACGAGGGTTGGGTTGTATTGCATATCGAGATTACCCAGCACCTCAAATGCAATATCCTTGTCCATGAATTCTGAAATAACGATGTCAGGCAATTTGCGCTCCAAAATTAACAATGGTAGTAATCTCTCTATGAAGAGTCGGTAAAATTAGCAGGCCACTATTAATCGCTTTCTAACGATATTCGAGCCGCGTCGTGCTTGATAATCAGGCATTATCTGTATGTTTGATTGCTGCAATTTTAGCGTCCCAATTAAACTAGAACAATCAGGATTAGAGTGATAATTAAATCTTATATGCGATACGCGGCATGTTGTCTATGCGATCAATGTCAGTTGATCCGACAGCGCCAAAGTCGCACCGAGTGAGGTAATTTACGTGGCGAGTGTGCTTTGTATTGGTCATGCTGTTCAGGACTTCGTATTTTCGGTTGATGCGATGCCCGCTAATGCCGACAAATATCGCGCGTCTGATTTCGAAACGCTTGGCGGCGGCCCTGCTGCCACGGCTGCGGTGGCGATTTCGAGGCTTGGCGGCTCGACGCAACTAGCGACTCGAGTAGGCGATGACATGCTAGCGGATCTCATCACCGTTGAATTAGAGAGCTACGGTGTCGATTGCACATTAGTGCAGCGTATGGGTGGCCGACACTCTTCGACCTCTGCCGTATTTGTTGATAGCGCTGGCGAGCGCATGATTGTTAATTATCTCGATAGTTCAATGGATGCCGATCCAAAGTGGCTAGAAGCGCATCTTCCTCTAGATGTAGCTGCGATACTCACAGATACACGTTGGCCGGAAGGCGCGCTGCTTGGCCTAAACCTAGCAAGGCGGAATGGTGTACCAGCTATTCTGGACGCGGATTTGCCAGTGCCAGCGGACGGGAAACTGGTCAGAGCCGCGACGCACGTGGCGTTCTCGGCGCGTGGGCTTGCCGAATTTTCCGGGATCGAGAATGCCGAGGTCGCACTTCGTTCTGTGCATCAGCAGACCGGAACATGGTGCTGCGTTACTCTGGGCTCGCAGGGATTGCTGTTTATCGATGATGGCGAGCTTAGTCGTCTGCCGGCATTCGATGTTGCGGTTCGTGACACCTTGGGGGCTGGCGATGTCTGGCATGGCGCATTCGCGTTGGCGTTGGCGGAAGAAAAACCAATAAGCGATGCGGTGACATTTGCGTCAGCCGC
>JABIQN010000052.1 GCA_018699395.1 Gammaproteobacteria bacterium | reverse complement strand
TATTCGAAAGATAAACTGGGATTCATTCCAGCCGAACTTCTTTATCGTACTGTCTCCCGGTGCCCTGGATGGCATGCCGACGACGTATATCTCAAGCATGCACATCGCAGACGGCAGCCAACCCATGCTCATTAATCTGATTCGATCGCATCCGAGTATTTCCGTTATCGACCTTGGCGCCATCCTTGAGCAGGTTCGCAGCATTATCGAGAAGGCGAGTTTGGCGGTGCAAGCAGTATTCTTATTTACGCTAGCGGCCGGCATCGCCGTATTGTTTGCGGCTGTGCAGTCCACCATAGATGAGCGTCGTTTTGAGAGCGCAATACTGCGAGTACTGGGCGCGAAGCGCTCCACCGCGTTAGCCGGTGTCATGGCAGAATTCGCAGCCTTAGGCACGGCCGCCGGTATTCTTGCCTCTGCCGGCGCATCGGTGCTCGCGTATCTGGTCGCCACACAGCTATTTGAATTGCCGTATGAATTCAGCCCAGCGATTTGGCTGGCAGGCGTATCCGCTGGCATTATCGTTGTATGTCTAAGCGGCTACTTCGCAGCTCGCGGCGCCGTCAATGCCAGGCCTGCAGATGTGCTCAGAAGAATAAATATCTAATGAAGAAGGGGGTTAGACAGGATTAGGAATTTGTCCCCTACGGGCTGACTGGGTTGGTGTGCGATAAGTTAGGCCAATGAGTTAAGGGTGGTTCGAATATTCCTTGGAAAAGACTATGCGATTGCGCTCTTCACCTCTAATGAAGGCCGCTATATTCGCAGTAAGTTCATCAATAGCCGCCTGCCTTGCTTGATCGCTTCCCCACCCAATATGTGGAGTGACCATCAAATTGGGCCCTTGGTAATCGAGCAGCGGGTTTCCTTCTACCGGGGGCTCTTTCGATAGTACGTCAATGGACGCCGCAGCGATTTCTCCCGATTTCAACGCTGTGACTAGCGCATCCGAATCGACCAAACCACCGCGCGCGGTATTAATAAGAATTGCATTTGACTTCATTTTCTTGAATTCAATCTCGGCAAACATTCCTGCGGTAGCAGCAGTTAATGGGCAATGCAGGGAAATGACATCCGCGCGTCGCAACACATCCTCAAACGCGACTCGATCATCGTTGGTTCGTTGTGTTCCTGGCCTGACAGATACAATGACCTCCATACCAAACGACCGAGCAAGATTCGCAACACCCTTGCCAAGCTCGCCATAACCGATAATGCCAAGCGTCATTCCAGATAACTCCCGAATCGGGAAAGATAATAAACAAAAATTCGCGGAATCCTGCCATTGCCCAGCACGCACCGCTACGCTGTACTGTTGCAGGCTGCGGGTGAGGTTCAGTAGGCAACCGAACACATGTTCGGCGATGGACTGCGTGCAGTAAGCACGGATGTTGCAAACCGCAATACCGTATCGTTTGGCTGCATCGAGATCGATGTTATCAGTGCCGGTCGCCGTGAGCCCGATGACGCGCAAAGTAGGGCAGTTACTCAGTAACTCCTCGCTCAGACGGATCTTATTGGTGAGTATGACGTGTGCACCTTCAATTCGCTCGGCCGTCTGCATATCCGACGTAAGGTCAAATATTTCCAGCTCCGGGAGTAGGGCCTGTAGAGCGCTAATATCAAGCCCAGGTCCCATCGTTGCAAAGTCGAGAAATACGGCTTTCATATGGTAATTCACTTCGAAGTCGAGCAGAGTAACGGACGATGAACGAACCGTTTTGGAAACGCAAATCACTGTCGAAGATGTCGCATGCTGAGTGGGAGTCATTATGCGACGGTTGTGCGTTGTGCTGCATGCACAAGATCGAGGACGAGGACACCGGTGAAGTATTTTATACGGATGTTGCGTGTCGACTACTCGACTTAGAGACGTGTCGTTGTTCGAACTACGCGGAGCGCGCGAAACACGTCGCCGAATGTTTGACTTTAACGCTTGATGAACCCGAAGCTTTTCAGTGGCTACCGACGACCTGTGCGTATCGTCTCATCGCTGACGGTGGTGATCTGGCGCCATGGCACCCGCTGGTTTCGGGCCGAGCAGAAAGTGTTCACGAGGCCGGCATCTCAGTGTTGGGTCGTGCTGTTTCCGAAAAAGACACGGACGAATGGAGCGTCTTACAAAAAAGGAGCTGATATGAAGAGCTACCGAACAAACGCAAACCCTTAAACGAATACGCGTCTTTCATAGAGTCCTAGTTAGACAGCATCGTCGCAGGGCCAGCGGACACGGTGCTCTAACCAGTACTTTGAAGTGCTTGCGCTATTCCGTTGACGCTTGCGAGTAGTGCTTTGAAGGTGCCCTCATCTTCATATTTGGATTCGCGCCAGCGTGCCAGGAGGTCAACTTGTATCAAGCTCATTGGATCGACGTAAGGGTTTCTGAGCATGATTGAACGCTGCAGGGTGAGGTCGCCTCCCAAAAGCGTCTCGTGATCCGAGTATTTTAGTATCAGATCCTGTGTCAGTTCGAATTCGGCTTTGATAGTAGGGAAGAATTCATTGTGTAAGTCGTCGCCCGAGAGCTTTGAGTAGAGCTCGGCGATACCGAGGTCCGATATGGCCAACACCATCTCGGTGTCAGTGGTCAGCGATCTATGGAAATACCATTCCGCAAACATTTCGCTAAACGCATCTTCACCGAATTGATCAATGGCTCTTTGCAGGCCGCTACCGACTCCGTACCAGCCGGGCAGAACGAAGCGAGCTTGCGTCCATGAGAATACCCACGGGATGGCGCGGAGATCACCAATTCCTGATTGGCGTCGGCGAGCCGGCGGCCTTGAGCCAATTTGCATGCGCTCGATGAGATCAATCGGTGTCGCTTTCCGAAAGTAGTCATAAAAATTAGGTGTTTTATAAATCAGCTTTCGATACGAGCGACGGCTTTCGTCGGCGATAACATCCATCATCTGGCGCCATTCTTTACGGTCATTACCCCGGTGTCTGGGCATTGCAGTCGCCAGAGCCACTGATCCGGTTGTCTGCTCGAGCGTGCGCAGAGCGATACCACGTAAGCCGTATTTTTCGTTGATAATTTCGCCCTGCTCGGTGACTCGCAATCGACCTTTTATAGTTCCTGGCGGCGCACCCATAACTGCGACATGGGTCTTGCTACCACCACGGCTAACGGTGCCACCGCGTCCATGAAACAGCGTCAACTCGATACCCCGTGCTTCAGCGGCATCGACGATAATTTCCTGTGCGTTTTGCAACGCCCATCGGGCAGAGGCGAGTCCGCCATCTTTGTTGCTATCGGAATAACCGATCATGATCATCTGACGATCATCGCGACGCTTGAGGTGCTTTCGGTATAAATCGGAGGACAGCAAAGACTCAAGAATATCGGGGCCATTCTGCAAATCGTCAACGGTTTCGAGGAGCGGCGCGATATCAAGCGGTACATCACCATGTTTATTATGGAGCTCGCCCCATTGCGCCAGGAGAATGACGGAAAGGATGTCGTCCGCGCCCTGCGTCATACTGACAATAAACGGTCCGATTGCCTTCGCTCCGTACTTCCGACGACAAAATGCGACGGCCTGAAATATAGCGATCGTCTTACGTGCCTGCGTACTCAAATTTATTGGTACGCTTTCGCGTGACTCGATGGCCTCCGATATTCTGGCGGCACGGTCAGTTGCCGACATTTCATCCCAGTCCTCTTCTCCAAGAATTTCGCCAACGACGTTCCGATGTACTTCTGAGTCCTGTCGGATGTCGAGTGTGACCATGTGGAATTCAAAAGTATGGATACGCCTCAATAAGCGCTGCACAGCAAAAAGCCCTGCTTGTTCACCTTTGTTCTCAGTCAGGCTGTCAGCGATCAGTTGAATATCATCAACTAGCTGGCTGACTTTCTCGTACGGAAAAACGTCATCATCGTATGTGCTCTGCAGGCGCTGCTGAATCAGACGCAAGAATATGCGATAGGGCATATTCCGATGGCGAGCGGGAACAGCATGATACGCGTTCGGAAACACGACGCGGTACTCGTCGATCTTGTCGAGTATTCCCTGTCCGAAACTGATGCGCTCGGCCGACTGGCTCAGTTTTACGCCAATAGCAGCACACTCGTTATAATATAGGTCGAGTATCAATGAGCGCTGACGTGCGAGAGTCGCCCGGATGGTTTTTGCATTTACATTTGGATTACCATCCATATCGCCACCAACCCAAGAACCGAAATGCAGAACGTTCGGCACCTCGATAGCATCACCTTCCTCGCCATAAATACGATGAATGGCGGTGTCTATGTTTTCATAAAACGGTGGGATAGCCCGATACAGGACATCCGTTACAAAAAACAAGACATGCTCGAGTTCGTCTGCAACCGTCATTTGTTCGGACGGATGCTCGTCAGTTTGCCAACCGGTGGTCGCTAGCAGACGAATGTTTTGAAGCGCAGAATTCGTCTCATGTGGGGTCATCGTGGGGTTCAGCAGGGTAACCAGATGCTTGACGATATTTTGTTCTTTACGAAGGATCGTTCGCCGAGTTGGCTCGGTAGGATGAGCCGTGAATATCGGTTCGATCGATAGCGAGTTGAGTAAATCCTTCAGACCATCCGCAGTCAGGCCCGAGGCCTTTAACTTGATAAGCGTATCCTCGAGACCACCAGGCTGAAAGTGAACAACGTCCCTTAAGTATTCTCGGCGGCGGCGAATGCGATGTACTTTCTCTGCGGTATTGACCATTTGAAAATAGGTGGAGAAACTGCGAATGACTTGGAGCGCTTCTCCAGACTTCAATCCACCGACAAAGTCAGCCAGCTCCTCGCCCGGTTTTTCATTACCTTCTCTGCGTCGAATTGCTCGCAGTCGGGAATTTTCCACAAACTCGTATAAGTCTTCGCCGCTCTGTTCGCGAATAAGGTCGCCGACCATAGCGCCCAGCGTGCGTACGTCGTCACGCAATGCCTGATCTTTGTCTTCAAACGTAATGTCCTGACGACGAAGCGATTTGTGAATCCTAGTATCCATTTTCGAAGTGGCTTCGTGTTAGTCGCGGAAATTTTCATATTGTAGTGGTAGGTCGACGTTAAAGTCCTTTAACATTACAATCACTTTTTGTAGGTCGTCACGCTTCTTACCGCTGACTCGCAATTTGTCGCCTTGAATCGCTGTCTGAACTTTTAGTTTTTCTATCTTGATCTGTTTTACGAGTTTTCTGGCTCGGTCGGCATCAATGCCGCGCCGCAAGATAATCTTCTGGCGAGCTTCGTTATTGTTTAGTTCCACATCCTGTTCTTCCAAACATGCGAGGTTGATACCACGCTTGGATAGTTTCTGGCGCAGGATGTCAAGCATCTGCTTAAGTTGAAAATCGGACTGCGAGATCATGGTAATAATTGCCTCCTCGATTTCGAATCGCGAGTTTGTCCCCTTGAAGTCAAAGCGTGTGCCGACCTCGCGGCTTGCTTGATCAACGGCATTATTTGCTTCGTGGGAATCGAAGTCACTAACAACATCAAATGAAGGCATATTAGGTCCTGTTTTGTACTGCACCAGCCATTCAACCGAAAGGTACACCCGCTTCAGCGCTTGCGCCAGACCCATCGTATGCAGTGTGATTGAAAATTGGATATTTTGCCAAGTTAGAGCGACGGTCAGCGATATCATGAACACACAAGATAATGCCATGTGGGCCTGTTGCCGCTGACGTGATTCGCCGATTCGCTATCATTTCAGTCCGATATGAGAATTTCGCGCTGTGATGTCAATTATTTCAAAGGGTTATACGAGTTCTTGTCCATAATCATGCGTTGTAAGAATGGCGCCTTAGTCGTTGCTAAGCGGGTGTGAACTAGGATACGGTTTAACGTCATCGCCTGAATGGGTGAAGGCCAGTGAGACCATCTATTGCAAGCATTGCAAGACATAACACCTGACGCTCATGGAATCGCCGTACTGATCCTGACGATCCTCGCGCTGATCCTGTTTACTCGAGATAACATTCCACTCGAGTCATCATCGCTCGCCATACTGATACTTCTAGTAGCAGGATTCCAGCTCGTGCCCTACACAAAGGACGGAGAAGTCGTGCTGAGCTCGATCGATTTCTTTGCTGGCTTTGGTAATGAAGCGTTGATCGCGATTTGCGCATTGATGATGGTTGGAAAAGCGCTGGAAACAACGGGCTCGTTGCAGTCTTTAGCTCGAGTAGTTAGCAAAGCGTGGGCTTCACGGCCTGTAGCGGCGCTCGCAATAACGCTGGCCGCAGGAGCGATACTCAGCGCATTTATGAACAACACGCCGATCGTTGTCGTTTTGATGCCGATTCTTGTTGGCGCGTCACTGCGGGCGAAGTTTCCAGTTTCTGGCGTCATGCTTCCGATGGGACTCGCGACCATTATCGGCGGCATGTCGACAACCATAGGTACCTCGACGAACTTGCTGGTCGTCGGCATTTCCCGAGACATGGGGATGCATGAATTCAGCCTGTTCGAGTGGGTGGTGCCTGTCGCTATCGTGGGTGGTGTTGGACTGTTGTTCCTGTGGTTAATTGCACCGCGACTACTACCCGATCGTACGCCGCCCATGGCTGACACGTCTCCACGTATCTTCAGCGCACAGTTGCATGTAAAGGAAGGTGGCTTTGCAGACGGGAAATCTTTGTCCGAGGTCCTTGCCAAAGCTGATGGCAGTCTTCGAATAGATAAAATTCAGCGAACCGAATCATTGTTCCTCGCGAAGCTGCCGTCGATAGTAATCCTGCCTGGTGATCGATTGTTCGTCAAAGACTCGCCCGAGAATCTGAAGCACTTTGAACAACTCCTTGGCGCGACACTTTTTAACATTTCCGATATCGAGCATCCGATTGATGAGGAGACGCCGCTTAAGGCTGAGGGACAACAGCTCGCCGAGGTTGTCGTTACACGCGGATCACCGCTCCATTTACGCAGCCTTGCAGCCGCTAAATTCAGTAACAGCTATGGGTTGCTGCCGTTGGCACTGCATCGAGCACGTGCAGCAAGTTCTCAGGTTACGGGTGATCTAAATTTGATTCGTTTGCGAGCAGGTGATGTTTTACTTGTACAGGGGTTGAGTGAGGCGATCGCCAATTTGAAGGACAGCGGAACGATGTTGGTTCTGGATGGCACGACGAATCTGCCGAAGACGTATCACGCCAAACGAGCATTATTTATTATGGGCGGCGTTATTGCTTTGGCTGCACTCGGCATCATGCCGATCGCAGTTAGCGCGTTGGTCGGGCTAGGCTTAATGATCGTAACTGGTTGTTTGGGTTGGCGTGATGCCGTTGGGGCCTTATCAATCCCGGTTATTATGATCATTGTGACGTCACTCGCTCTGGGTAAAGCCTTGATGGACACAGGGATGGCGGCTTATTTGGCCAATAGTTTTGTTAATGTCGCCTCTGGATTACCAGCACCGATGATATTAAGTGCCTTCATGTTGCTGATGACGGTTATGACGAACCTCGTTTCGAACACTGCTGCTGCAGCGATTGGGACACCTATCGCCATTAGTATCGCGCAGCAATTGGGCGTCAGCCCCGAGCCGTTTATTCTCGCCGTATTGTTTGGCGCTAACATGAGTTTCGCCACGCCGTACGGTTACCAGACGAATCTGCTTGTGATGAGTGCCGGTGGGTACAAGTTTGCCGACTTCCTGCGCGTTGGTATACCGCTCATAATTATCATGTGGGTCGGTTTCTCAATCGTTCTGCCGATGTTGTATCATCTGTAACTGATTTACCTATAACTGAATCCAGGCTTGACGCTTGTGAAAACCACGGTAATACTCGGTCGTATGAATACATCAATCATCTTGAACTGGTGGTGGCAGTCCGCAAAAGAGGGGGCTGTTGGCTAAGTATTAGCTGAGTTAAAAAATATCCAAAGCCCATCTCTGCCGAAATCAGGGATGGGCTTTTTTGTATGGACAATCGCAGGAGCGCGCTCAGCGCGAGGAAAAAATGCAAGCACCTTTCGACATCATTGCCGATCTTGATACGCCGGTCTCGGCCTACTTGAAATTGGAATCACTTAACCCGCGCTTTCTTCTTGAGAGCGTGGAGGGTGGAGAGCGGCTTGCCCGTTATTCTTTCCTCGGTTTCGGTGACGCCGTGGAAGTCCGCATGAATGAGGGATCTTTTAGCATTGATGGTGTTGATGAACCTCGCCCAAAGAATCAGCAGCAATATCTTGCTGCATTGCGTCGCGCCCTTGAGGTCGCACCACGACCGCAGCCCGACAATGGCCTGCCATTCGCTGGCGGATTGGTTGGCGTGTCCGGTTACGATGTAGTCCGATTGTTCGAAAAACTTCCCGAGAGCACGACGAAGCAATCTCACATACCGGACGCTGCCTTCATTGCACCGGTCTCCTTATTGGTGTTCGATCATTTGACGCGGCGCGTCGCGCTATTGCATGACGGATCTGAGAAGGAGCGTCTTGAGCTTCGGGCAGAAGTCATCCAGTTGTTGCTCGGTGTTATTCCAGCAGGACCAAAGAACGTTTCGGTCTCAGCAGCAGAGGCGAGCCTGACAGAAGAAGAATATTCAGAGCGCGTCGAAGCGTGTAAGGAGTACATCGCCGCCGGGGATATTTACCAAATCGTTCTTTCGGTGTTGTTTCGTGGCAAGACGGACGTGCCACCGTTTGAAGTCTACAGAGCATTGCGACTCTTAAATCCGTCGCCTTATATGTTCTTCTTTGACTTTGGCGATCTTAAGGTTGTTGGTTCCTCGCCGGAAGCGCTGGTTAAGTTGAATGGTGACAACGCATCCTTGCGCCCAATCGCCGGAACGCTACCACGTGGAGTGACCAGCGAGGAAGACGAGGCGAACGCGACCGCGCTGCTCGCCGATCCCAAGGAGTCGGCAGAGCACGTCATGCTCGTCGACCTCGCTCGAAACGATCTTGGTCGCGTCGCCAGCGCCGGAACGGTGCATGTCGATCCCTATCGCGAGATTGAGCGCTACAGCCATGTCATGCATATTGTTAGCGGAGTCGAGGGCGAGTTGGCGG
>JABIQN010000051.1 GCA_018699395.1 Gammaproteobacteria bacterium | reverse complement strand
ATCCCTCTCTCTCCGCCACTTTCCTCACGCTTGATGGAAGGATGCAGGTCTTGATCAAAACGGATGTTGTTATCGTCGGCGCTGGCCCCTGTGGCCTCTTTCAAGTGTTTGAGCTCGGGCTGCTAGGCCTCAAGGCTGAAGTTATCGATTCCATTCGGCAACCGGGTGGGCAATGCGCCGAGCTGTATCCTGATAAGCCCATCTATGACATTCCCGGTATTCCTGTGTGCACCGGCGATGAGTTGACGGAAAATCTGCTGAAACAAATAGAGCCTTTTGGTGCTGGTATGCACCTCAGTGAGGAAGTCACGGTCGTGCGTCCGGAAGGCGATGAGTTCTATGTTGAGACCGATGCAGGCAAGCAGTTCAATTGCAAAGCCGTCGTGATTGCAGCCGGTGTTGGTTCATTTCAGCCGCGGGCACTTCGAGCAATGGGAATCGACGAGATCGCAGCAAAAGCAACTCACTACCGAGTCCAAAACCCAAAGCAATTTGAAAACCAAAACCTCCTGATTCTGGGGGGCGGTGATTCGGCATTGGATTGGGTTGTGGAACTTGCACCTTCTGCTAAGCACATCACGTTGGTTCATCGTCGTGATGAGTACCGGGCTGTTGACGCAACGGTTGCAGCAATGCGGAAGCTGGAAGTGGATGGTCAGGTGACCACCATTGAGAATTCTAAAGTCACTGAGATCAAAGGCGACGCGGACAATCTGAAATCAGTGGTCATATCAAACAAAGCCAAAGAGACAATGGAAGTCGAAGCAGATCAGATGTTGATCTTCTTTGGATTGGCTCCGAAATTGGGTCCGATTGCCGAGTGGGGCCTCGACATCAATCGTAAAACCATCAATGTTGATACGGAGCACTTCGAGACGTCCGCACCGGGTATCTACGCTATTGGTGATATCAACCATTACCCTGGTAAGAAGAAGCTTATCCTATGTGGTTTTCATGAAGCAGCGTTGGCTGCATTCGCGATTAAACAGCGGATCGAGCCAGACAAGAAAATTCACGTCCAATACACCACCACAAGCCCTGTCATACACGAACGATTGGGCGTAACAGAAGGCGAGGAATAACTTTACCTATAGGGGTGACATCAGTAAGATGTGCGGCCCTACGCGGGGCCTCCCCCGCCAGACCAGACCAAGCGCCCGTAGCTCAGCTGGATAGAGTACTCGGCTACGAACCGAGCGGTCGGGAGTTCGAATCTCTCCGGGCGCGCCATTTAAACGATGTCAGATTGGGGTTTTCGATATACCTTAATGGAGCTTAGGCGCATGTTTACCTACCTTGACCCCGCAGTACGCAAACGCCTTGCCGCGCAGGGGACGCTTTTTCAAATAGACAGTAATGGTGTCGTCGTAGGCGACGATCAGCAAGGCCTCTCGACATCGACGATCAGCGTTCTCGGCCCGATACCGCTACCATTAAAGCTTTGTGATACGGAAGTGAAAGTTCAGTGGTACGCCTGTGTTCATAATACTGAGCTCGAAAAGATTGAGAAATTGGCCACAGATCTGCGAGAGCAAAATGGCCAGAAATCATTCGCGACGCTGGCGTCGTTCATGTCAGTCAACAGTGTTCTTGTCGTAGGGGATCCAGCCGACTGGAAGAACCCACTGGTGCGTGTTCACTCCAGCTGCATGACGGGTGATGTCTTCGGATCCCAGCGCTGCGAATGCGGGCCTCAAATGTCCTCGGCGTTGGAGCAAATTCAAGCAGACAGTCAGGGTGGGCTTGTGATTTATATGTCCGGTCACGAGGGCCGGGGAATTGGACTGTGGGCAAAGGCGGCAACCTATCTACTGCAAGATGCAGGTGAAGACACTTATCAGGCGAATCGCAGCTTAGGCTTGCCGGATGATTCGCGCGACTTTAGTGATGCTGCGTCGTTACTAAAATACTTCGTCGCTGATCGACCTCTTCGCTTGCTGACCAATAACCCGAAAAAGGTAGAGGATCTAACAAGTTTTGGTATCACCGATATCACGCGGATCAAACACGTCATTGGTGTCACTGATAGTAATCGGAGATACCTAGAGGCCAAGCAGGATTGGGGGCACAAAATCGATCTGGAAGACCTCTGATTGCACTAGTTATTGTCGCCAGAGGCGTAGGTTCTTCATATCAACGTTCACGTTGCTGCGCATAGGATTGATATCGATTCCACCGCGCCGTTGGTAACGCGCGAAGACAATAAGATTTTCCGGGGTACAGCGCCCGAGAATATCGACGAACATTCTTTCAATGCAAGCTTCGTGAAAGTCGTTGTGTTCGCGGAACGAAACGATGTATTGCAGTAGTGAGGCTGGGTCGATCTTTGGGCCGCAATATTGAACCCCGATACTGCCGATGTCGGGTTGCGCTGTGACAGGACACAGACTGCGCAGTAAATGACTGTGAAGCGATTCTTCTACGACATTCGATGTGTCCGCTTGCAGGATCGTCGCGTCGACCTCCCGGCTTGAACAAGTCACGGCGATCGAATCCAAACAGCGTCCAGAGAGCTGTGAGATTTGGCACGATTCCGTGTTCGCCATCGTCCGAATATGAACCTCCACGGTCTCACCGACACAGGCGAGCAGATCCTGAGTAATTAGCACTTCGACCTCGCTGATAGCGTTATAAGTGCTCATTGCGAATGAATTCAGATACAACTTCAGCGACTTCGACTCAACCAGGTTTGGCGACGTAGCAGGTATTCGTATTTCGACGGTCGCGACGACCGGCAGATTGCCCGGGCCAAGCCAGGTTAGGTCCCAGACATTCCAGATATCGACTCCGCCGAACGGCAGGTCTTCGCTAAGAAAGGTTGAACGACTGTTGCTTCGTGGAATTGGAAACAGCAAGGAAGGCTCGTATTGGTTCAGATAAACCGTTTCTTGGCCGAGTGTTAATGTTGGGTCGGTCACTTCATGTGTCCTAATTCTAGATTTGGGACTATTTTGCAGCATTAGGAGAGGAAATTGCTGAATTCTTTTATAAAAAACCAGCCTTTTGATGCCCCTTCATTAACTAAGTTAGTTCGTTTTGAGTGCCACGGAGCAGAAGTGGATCCATTCTCCGTAGCGAGTGATTGAGTAAGGCTGAGCAACCTCGTGCTCATGCTGACGCTCAGTGGGTCTGGACTGCTTCAGGAGATCGGTACGAGCTAGGCCGCTACTCGAGACTGAGTATCTTGTGCCAGTGTTTCTCGTTGACCGGCGTTACCGATAGACGATTACCCTTACGGGTCAAAATCATACCTTCAAGACTCTTTTCAGCCCTGATTTCAGCCAGCGTAATTGTTCGTGAGAGTTTTCGGACGAATTCGACATCGACCGAAATCCAACGCGGATTATCTTTGCTGCTCTTTTCGTCAAAATAGTGTGATTTGTTATCGAACTGAGTTGGGTCTGGGTACGGTCCGCTAGCGACTTTTGCGATGCCCGAAATGCCGATTTCTTTGCAGTTCGAACGGTAAAAAAATATTTCATCACCAACTTTCATATCATCCCGCAGCATATTGCGGACCTGATAATTACGAATAGGCTTTCTCCATATATCGCGGCCACTTTCCTCAAGCTCATCAATGGTGTACACGTCCGGTTCCGACTTCATTAACCAATAGGCCATCGTATATATTCGTCTTATTTTGAGGGGCTGAAGCGGTGTAGTTTAGCACGCTATTTTTTTATTTTTTTAGAGGCATCATGTTAGAATTCCTGCATATAAAGATTTGCATCGATTGAGGTATTTTGAATGGCTAATGTTCTGGCAAATATTTTCGGTTCGTCACCGGTAAAACCACTTGAAAAGCACATTAATATTGTGTACCGCTGCGCGAAACAGCTTCACGGATTTTTTGTAGCATCTATTGACGGCGACTGGAATAAAGCCATGACGTTTCGTGATGAGATCGCAAGGCTGGAGCACAGCGCTGATGATGTGAAGAAGCAGATTCGACTTAGTCTGCCAAAGAGTTTATTCATGCCTGTGCCACGCGAAGATTTGCTGGAGCTGTTGCTCGTACAAGATAAGATTGCGAATCGAACCAAGGATGTTTCGGGTCTGGTTATCGGTCGAAAATTACAGATTCCGTCACAAATCGCTGACCAGTTCCTAGAGTTCGTTGATCGTAACATCGATGCGGCTAAGCAGGCTCGTAAAAGCGTACGTGAGCTCGATGAGCTCTTCACTGCTGGATTTCGCGGTGCAGAGGTTGACCTCGTATCCGGTTTGATTGAAGAACTTGATCAAATTGAAACCGATACTGATGATAAGCAGGCGGCGTTGCGGGGGGCGTTGTTTGAAATCGAAAAATCGCTGAATCCAATCGATGCGATATTCATGTATCAGGTTATTGAGTTGACGGGTGAGATTGCAGATATGGCTGAACGAGTTGGCCGACGTTTAGAGTTACTACTCTCTCATTAAATCAAAGAATAATTTTAAAAAAGAATAGTTAAGTGAAGCGCGTCAAGCTTCAGGGGTAAAGATATGGAAGCGATGTATATTTATATTGGCCTGGCTGCGGTTTTTGGGTTGTTTATGGCGTGGGGCATTGGCGCAAATGATGTCGCTAATGCTATGGCGGCGTCCGTTGGCTCCAAGGCGCTGACGATCAAGCAAGCGATAGTTGTGGCTGCAATTTTTGAGTTTCTTGGAGCGGTTCTGGCTGGCGGCGAGGTTACCTCAACTATTCGCAAAGGCATTGTGGATTCCAACCTAATGTCTGGCGAACCCGAGCTTCTTATTTACGGTATGTTAGCTGCGTTACTCGCGGCAGGTACGTGGTTATTGATCGCGTCGAAGAATGGCTGGCCGGTGTCCACAACTCACTCAATCGTGGGCGCGACGGTAGGTTTTGCAGCCGTGGGAATTGGCATCGATGCTGTGCAATGGAATACCGTTGGCTCAATTGTGATGAGCTGGGTGATCTCACCATTGACCGCCGGATTTATCGCGTATTTTCTCTATCAAAGCGTTCAATGGCTGATACTTCGACATGAAGATCCGGTCGCCAGGGCACGCCGTTACGTGCCGGTGTACATTTTTCTGGCCGCATTCACGGTTACCCTCGTTACGATCCTAAAAGGACTGAAGCATGTAGGCCTTGATCTGAGTATCGAGGATAGCTATTTGCTTGCATTCGTACTGGCGATTGTTATCGCAATAATCGGTGCGTTCTTCATTCAACGAATCGAACCGGATCGGAATGCCGAGAAAAGCCAACATTTCCACACTGTTGAACGCATTTTCGGCGTGTTGATGATTATTACGGCCTGTGCAATGGCTTTCGCTCATGGTTCGAACGACGTGGCCAATGCGATCGGACCGTTGTCAGCAGTAATCTCCGTTGCCCAGACAGGCATGGTTTCAGCTAAATCATCCGTTTCCATCTGGGTTCTGGTGCTTGGCGGAGTCGGTATTGTTGTCGGTCTTGCGACTTACGGGCGGCATGTTATTGCTACTGTCGGAACCAAGATCACCCAACTTACGCCGAGTCGCGGTTTCGCAGCTGAGGTTGCCGCTTCCACTACCATCGTGATTGCGTCAGGAACGGGTATGCCGATTTCCACGACGCATACGTTGATTGGTGCAGTTTTGGGTGTTGGGCTTGCGCGTGGAATTGATGCTATTGATTTGCGGGTGGTATCGCGGGTTCTTGTGTCATGGGTCGTCACCATTCCGGCTGGCGCCGTTCTTGCTATCCTCTTCTTCTTCCTTTTCCGAGCAGTATTGCCATAGGACTGAACCATTGACCGCACGATTTCTGCCTGTTGTCTTCCTGAGCTTCTTCTTTCAGCATGCAGCCATCGCTCAGGTCGCTGAAAATGCAGTGATTCGTTACGGCGATTTGCAGCACCCGGTGCTGGGATTGTCTGGCATGGTCGCAGCACAGAATCGTCTTTCTGCCGAATCTGGCGCCCGCATCCTGGAGGCCGGTGGAAATGCCGTCGACGCAGCGATCGCGACAGGCTTCTCTCTCGCAGTAACCTTACCCCGTGCGGGCAATCTCGGCGGCGGTGGCTTTATGTTGATTCACGACGCAATGAGCGGTGAAAATACCGCGATCGACTACCGGGAAATGGCACCACAATCTGCAACTCGTGATATGTACCTCGATGAAAATGGGGATGTCGATACAGCTCGTTCGCGATTTAGCCATTTGGCTGCAGGAGTGCCAGGAACGGTGAGTGGCTTCTACGCCGCACATCAAAAACTTGGCCGACTCGAGTGGGGAGATCTGCTGCAACCAGCGATAGAGCAGGCAAGAAATGGCATTGTAGTCACCTACGATCTCGCTGAGTTCTTACGCGGACGGCAGCAGCGTTTGTGCCGCAATGACGCCGCATGTACTTACTATTATAAGGCTGACGGTACCGCTTACGTAGTAGGCGACTTGTTCATCCAAAAAGACCTCGCGAAATCTTTGCAGTTGATTGCTGATCAGGGCCCCGATGCATTTTATAAGGGTGACATCGCCGATCTGATCATTGCTGAGATGGAGCGCGGCGGCGGCTTGATCGACGCTGCGTCGCTATCGGCATATAAGCCAGTATTTCGCGATGCAGTCGTCGGAACTTATCGTGGTTATGAGGTAGTATCCATGCCACCACCAAGTTCTGGTGGCGTGCATATCCTGCAGATGTTGAATATCCTTGAATCGTTTCCGGTGGCAGAGTTTGGTGCGGGCAGTGCAGACAATATTCATCTCCTGGCGGAAGTTGCGCGCCTCGCATTTGCCGACAGATCAAAGCATCTTGGTGATCCAGATTACTACGATGTACCGATTGATTGGTTGATCAGCAAGACCTATGGCGAGCAACTCGCAGCGTCGATCGACATGCAAAAAGCACGCGATTCCAGTGATGTTGCATCTGGCGTGCTGCCAGCCTACGAGAGTGAAGACACAACTCACTACTCCGTCATGGACAAAGATGGCAACGTAGTATCGAACACCTACACGTTAAATTTTTCCTTTGGTTCGGGAATTGCTGTGCCCGGCGCAGGCTTCTTACTTAATAATGAAATGGACGATTTTTCGGCGAAGCCGGGCATTATGAATGCATTCGGGCTCCTGGGTGGCGAAGCAAACTCGGTAGTAGCCGGTAAAAGGCCGTTAAGCTCGATGACGCCAGCGATGGTATTTACCAATGGCCATCCGTGGTTCACGACGGGAAGTCCGGGTGGCAGTCGGATAATCACGACCGTACTACAGATGATTATTAACGTCATTGACCATGATATGAACCTTGCTGAAGCTGCGAATGCTCCCCGTATGCACCACCAATGGTATCCGGATACTCTTTCGCTTGAGTCCGGGTTCAGTCCCGACACGATTCGTATATTGAAAGATAGAGGGCACAACGTCCAAAGCGCACGCGGCACCATCGGCAACACGCAATCCGTCGGTTTCCGCAACGGACTGTTCCGAGGTGCATCAGACACACGGCGTCCGGGCGCGGGCAGTGTGGCACCGGCAGATCCAGGTTCGCGCGAATGAGTGACGGCCACTCGGCCAGTCTCAGTTGGGGCGCGCGCAAATACGCGATGGTCATTCTCGCCATCGTTTACATGTTCAATTTTGTGGATCGGCAGATTCTCGCTATCTTATTGCCGCAAATTCGTGATGAATTTGGAGCCAGTGATGCCTACCTTGGATTTCTCTCAGGGACGGCGTTCGCAATTTTTTATGTGACTCTGGGCATCCCGATAGCCCAATACGCCGATCGGTGTAATCGCCGAAACCTGATCGCCACGGCTGTCGCTCTTTGGAGTGCGATGACTGCGTTATCTGGCTTGGCAGTGAATATTTGGCAGCTCACAGCTGCCCGAATTGGCGTTGGAATTGGCGAGGCGGGATGCAGTCCCCCGGCGCACTCGATGATCGCCGATTACTTTCCACCCGACAAGCGATCGACCGCGATGGGTTTTTATACGCTTGGCATTTCTGCGGGGATCATGACCGCATATCTTGCCGGCGGCTGGGTTGCTCAGAATGTAGGCTGGCGTGCGGCGTTCTTTGTCGTGGGGATACCGGGATTATTACTCGCGGTGATTGTTCGCTTCACACTGACTGAGCCGCGTCGTGGCGCCTCGGAGAATCGTGAGGCGAGCGGCCGGAAGTCTAATGTTAAGGAGGTATTTTCATTTCTCGTCTCGCGGCGATCGTTTATTCACATGGCGGTTGCCGCCGGATTATCGTCGTTCGTTGGCTATTCGGTAATTAGTTTCATGCCGAGCTTTATGGTGCGAAGTTTCGATATGGAAATCGCCGTATTGGGTCGTTGGCTGGGATTGATTCTTGGGATTGCAGGCGGAGCTGGCTATTTCTTTGGAGGCTATCTCGCGGACCAGTTTGGGCGACACAGTCATCGTAAAGCGCTTAATTTTGTTGCGATCACCGTACTGGTTACCACCGCATTGCTGGCGACGATGTTCCTCGCCAAGACGTCGACGATGGCCTTGCTTTTGTTCATATTGCCGGCGGCGACAATGAATGTTTACCTGGCACCGGTGCTGTCTCAGGCGCAAGGCCTTGTGGCGCTCCAAATGAGGGCAACAACTTCAGCGTTGATACTTTTGATAATCAATGTCATCGGTTTAGCTGTTGGGCCATTGGTTACTGGCTTTCTCAGCGACGCACTCGAGCCACAATTCGGCGAAGAGTCGATGCGCTATAGTCTGCTCATCGTAACGTCAGTCATTTTGCCTTGGGCTGTCTGGCACTATTATCGCGCTGGAAAGTGGATTGACACCGACCTCGCTCGGGCAGCGGAAAAAGACTAAATCGCGCGCAAGTGGCAGTCGAAATCGAGCTGTCTCATAGTACTGTGAAACTTCTCGGCCTCGGCAAGGTGATTTATCTTACGGATTTATTCCGCGACTGCTGATCTCAGACGTTAGAGCAGAAACAGCGTCCTCAAGTGGCATAATTTCCTGTTTCTTCGAGCCTATTCGTCGTATTGCCACACTCCGATTTTCAACCTCGCGCTGCCCAACGGCGAACTGAACTGGCACCTTGGCGACGCTGTGTTCACGCACTTTGTAGGAGATCTTCTCGTTTCGAAGGTCAGCCTCTGCACGTATACCTAGTTGTCGCAGTTTCTGAACGATTTCGGTGGCGTAGTCGTCCGCATCGGACGTAATGGTAAGAACTTTGATCTGCACTGGTGCGAGCCACAATGGCAAATTGCCAGCATGGTGTTCGATGAGAATGCCCATGAAGCGCTCGAGTGAACCGAAGATTGCACGATGTAGCATCACAGGAAAATGCTTATTCCCATCTTCGGCGACGTAGGTTGCACCCAATCGGCCTGGCATATTCAGGTCGACCTGTAAGGTACCGCATTGCCAGTCGCGGCCGATTGCATCACGCAGTATGAACTCGAGCTTGGGTCCGTAGAACGCACCTTCCCCGGGATTGTGCGTGTACTCGAGATTGGCAGCTTCAAGTGCTTTGACCAGCGCGGCTTCCGCTTGATCCCAGACCGCATCCTCACCAACTCGTACTTCTGGCCTGTCGGCGAACTTGATTCGCACATCGTCAAAACCGAAGTTCTTGTAAATTTTAAGAATCAGATCGCAGATGGCGATCGACTCTTCGGTGATCTGCTCTGCTGTGCAGAATACGTGCGCATCATCTTGCGTAAATGCACGTACTCGCATCATTCCGTGCAATGCGCCAGACGGTTCATAGCGATGACACTTACCAAACTCGGCGAGCCTGACGGGTAGGTCGCGATAGCTCGTAATACCTTGTTTGAACACCTGAACATGTCCTGGACAGTTCATTGGTTTGATTGCATAGACTCGACCGTCTGCGGTTTGAGTCGTGTACATGTTATCGCCGAAAGTCTCCGCATGACCAGATGCTTCCCACAGCGATCGAGACATAACTTCAGGGGTATTAATCTCCTGATACCCAGCAGCATTTTGCATTTCGCGCATGTAGTCGATCAGACTCTGAAACAGACTCCAGCCTTTCGGATGCCAGAAAACGGCGCCAGGCGCTTCTTCTTGAAAGTGAAACAGATCCATAATCCGACCGAGTCGGCGATGATCGCGCTTTTCGGCCTCTTTAAGCATGTGCAGGTATTGCCGCAATTGCTTGTCATTGGCCCAGGCAGTGCCGTAAATGCGCTGTAACATCTCGTTATTGGAATTGCCACGCCAGTAGGCACCTGATACATGCGTCAGTTTGAAGGCCTTACCGAGCTTCCCCGTTGAAGTAAGGTGTGGGCCACGGCACAAGTCGATGAAATTACCCTGACGATAGAGTGTCAGGTCTTCTTCTGACGGAATACTCTCGATGATCTCGGCCTTATAGGCCTCTCCAATTCCGCGAAAAAACTCAGCGGCTTTGTCGCGCTCCCAGACCTCTCGCTCGATCAGCTCATCGCGATCGACAATCTTTTGCATGCGCGCCTCGATTGCCTCGAGATCGGTATCCGTGAAGGCCTCATCACGAGCGAAATCGTAATAAAAACCATTTTCGATGGCAGGACCGATGGTTACTTGCGTGTCTGGCCACAGCTCTTTTACGGCCTCGGCAAGAATATGTGCCGCATCATGGCGTAGTAGTTCCAATCCATCGTCAGAGTCTCTGGTTAGAATCTCGAGCTTTGAATCTTCCTCGATAGTCCGCCCGAGATCCCACAGGTCGCCATTCACGCGCACTGCGACGGCCGCTTTCGCGAGGCCTGCGCCGATGCTCGCAGCTACATCAGCGCCGCTGATAGCAGATTCGAATTGACGAATGGATCCGTCAGGCAAGGTAATTTTCAGCATAATTCAACTACTAATGATATATGGACTGGACGGCGCGATATTGTACGCGAAATGCCCCTTGGATAAACAAGTTCGAGTACAATAGCGCCCCTTCGAATTGTATGCAGAACTGCCTCCATGAGTGAAATCGAATCGCGGGATTTTATCCGCCAGATTATCCATGACGATCTTGAGTCCGGCAAACACGAGCACATCGTGACTCGATTTCCGCCGGAACCGAATGGGTACCTTCATATTGGACACGTCATGTCGATCTGCCTTAATTTTGGCATTTCAGAGGAAACGTCTGGTTGGACGTATCTTCGTTTTGACGACACGAATCCTAGTAGGGAGAGCGAAGAGTACGTCGCAGCCATCGAACGCGACCTTTGTTGGCTGGGCTTTGACTGGGGAGACCGTCTAACCCATGCCTCAGACTATTTCGAGCGGCTGTACGCAGCCGCGGTGACCCTGGTCGAGGCAGACTTAGCGTATGTTGACAGTCTCAGTGCCGACGAAATTCGCGAGTATCGTGGAACCCTGACTAAACCGGGGCGCAATAGCCCACACCGTGACCGAAGCGCCGAGGAAAATCTCAATCTACTCGAGCGCATGCGCAATGGCGAATTCGCAGAGGGCGAGTACCTGTTGCGCGCCAAGATCGACATGAGTTCGCCGAATATGAATCTTCGGGATCCAGCACTTTACCGAATTCGGCATGTAACGCATCAGCACACTGGCGATACCTGGAGCATCTACCCGATGTACGATTTCGCTCATACGATGTCGGATGCGTTTGAAGGAATTACACACTCACTGTGTACCTTGGAGTTCGAAGATCACCGCCCACTGTATAACTGGTTTTTGGATCAGCTGAAGCCGTCTCATCGTCCACGGCAGATCGAGTTTTCGCGTCTGAATCTGGCCTACGCCATCACCAGTAAACGCAAACTGAGCGCATTGGTCGAGGAGGGTATCGTTGAAGGATGGAATGACCCACGCATGCCGACGATCGCAGGCATGCGCCGTCGCGGTTACCCGGCTGCAGCGCTACGAGAATTCGTCAAACGCGGTGGAGTGACCAAGAAAAACAAGCTCATTGAAATGGGTGTGCTTGAAAATTGTATGCGCGAAAACCTCGGTGACGAATCGGAGCGACGTATGGCGGTGCTCCGGCCGCTGAAGGTTGTATTAACCAATTATCCGGACGAAAAAGTCGAGATGATGG
Source organism: Gammaproteobacteria bacterium (assembly GCA_018699395.1). Classification (GTDB taxonomy): domain Bacteria; phylum Pseudomonadota; class Gammaproteobacteria; order Steroidobacterales; family Woeseiaceae; genus UBA1847. The sequence goes on along the minus strand of JABIQN010000051.1, from coordinate 8,787 downwards.
AGGCTATGAATCATCCAGGCCGCCCGGAAATGGGAACCCGTGAACTTCCGTTTTCGAAAGAGTTATGGATCGAGCAGGACGATTTCATGGAAGACGCTCCCCGAAAATTCTTCCGTCTGAAGCCCGGCGGCGAAGTGCGATTACGCTTTGGCTATATTATTCGCTGTGACGATGTCATCAAGAATGACGCTGGCGATGTTGTCGAACTCCGCTGCAGTTACGATCCGGATACTCGAAGCGGAACAGGAAGCAGTGATCGGAAGGTCAAAGGAACGATTCATTGGGTGTCTTCTGAGCATGCAGTTGACGCCAGTGTGAGGCTTTATGACCGCTTGTTCACCGAGGTGAATCCGAATTCAGCAGAAGATTTTCATGCTGTGCTGAACGCAGGATCGTTGGAAACAGTTAGCGCGAAGCTGGAGCCGTCTCTCGCTGAACTTAAGCCAGAGACTGCGGTGCAGTTTGAGCGCCTCGGGTATTTCTGCACCGATAGTGAAGAGCATTCTGTTGATGCCCGAGTAATCAATCGTATTGTAACGCTGCGTGATTCCTGGTCGAAGCTCGAGAAACAAGCGATGCAACAGCAGGGTAAGACTTAGGTCGTAGAGCTGTCCGCTATCACGAGTGGCGCACTGTGTTCAGACCTCAGTTTATCTGTAGGACTGCTTTCCAACTTGACTATTGCCAACGACGCCAAATGTATTAATCAACACCAAGAAGTCACCTGGGTTAGCCCGCCCGTAGGTTGTCAGAGTAGGGTATTGATGACCGAAATCGGCTGCCATCGTTGTGATGACTGACCAATGCATTATCGTCAGGCCCCTGACAGTTCCGCAGGGTGGCGTTGACCATAGGCGTTTTTTGCCCAATAAATGAAGACTGTATCGATCATGGCGATTCCAATTTTGAATATATATTTGGCACCCCCCAGTGCGATGGCCGTTTTAAGGTCAACAATACCCCACCAAGCAACCAGCGAATAAATTACTGTATCGATCACCTGCGAACCCAGGGTCGAAGCATTGTTGCGCAACCACAGCCAGCGCTCACCGGTCATACTCTTAATTTTGTGAAATGCCCAGACATCGAAGCTTTGACTGACGTAGTAAGCGAGCAGAGAGCCAAAGATGAAACGCGGCGTGAAGTTTAAGATCGTCTCGAATGCGCCATGAATACTGGCTGCATAGGCTGCAGTTTCTGGCCTATCACTTGGCGAATACAGAAGCGCAAGGCTGAACATTAGAAGGACGATGACACTGACGGCGAAGCCCATTCGCACAGCTTTGTTGGCTTCCGCCCTACCGTAATTTTCGCTCAGCACATCGGTTGCGAAAAATACACTTGAGTAGAAGATGACACCAAGGCTCGTTTGCATGCCGAAAATAATGGTGAGTTTCGGGCCCTGTAAGTTAGCAAGAATAATCGCCGTTGCGATCGCTACCTGCAGGCCTGCCTTCCCGAAAAACCTGTACAGCAATACGGTTCCAGTCAGATCGACAATTAAAGTCGTCAACCAGAGTATTTCCTGATGGCCAATGAAAAAACTGGCGATGCTGTCTGGAATCATGGAGTGGCAGGGTCTGCCAGTCGGTCAAGATGCCAATCGGCATTGCCAAACATCAGAGTGATTGCGGTCAGTCGTTTGAAGTAGTGAGCGACATCCATTTCCCACGTCATTCCCATGCCACCGTAAATTTGTACCGCTTCTTCGCCAACGCGAGTGCCCGCTATACCGATTTGATATTTTAATGAGTGAACTGCGTGCGCGGATATTTCGCCACCCTCGGTAACTGCCATCGCGGCCCACATCATTATTGCCCGGCTCTGCTCGCAGGCAATGTACATTTCGACCATGCGATGTTGTAAGGCCTGAAAACTGCTTATGGGTACACCGAACTGAAATCGACTTTTTGTGTATGCAATGGTCTTTTCTGTCAGGACATTCATGATGCCAACGGCCTCCGCAGAGACAGCAAAAGTTGCATCGGCAATCGTTGACCGCAACGTTTGAAAACCTTCGTCAACTTCGCCAATAACGCTGGCCGTGGTCAGCGATACATTCGTGAGTTGGATTTCCGCTGCGCATTGCCCGTCGATGGTATCGTAGCTTTGAATCGAAACACCGGCTGTATCTGCAGCGATTCCGAACAAGGTAATCCCGCGTTCGTCACCTTGGCTTCCGCCTGTACGTGCCGGAATGATTAGAAGCTTTGCGTTGCCTCCGTTTAATACATATCCCTTTAATCCGTTAATAACGAAGGACTCGCCATCGCGAACAGCAGTCGTTGCGATGTTTGCAATGTCATAACGGGCTTGAGGCTCTGCAAAGGCGAGTGTTGCCTGTAGTTTTCCGCTGATAAGAGGAGATAACCATTCGGATTTTTGAGTGCTATTGCCACCGCGCCGCAGGATGCCTCCGGCTAAAACAACATTAGCCAGATAAGGTTCTACAATCAGACCGCGCCCTAGACGCTCCATGACGACCATCATGTCAACGGGGCCGCCGTCGAAGCCACCGTCTTCCTCGCTGAATGGTACGGCTGTCCAGCCCAATTCGGAAAATGTCTTCCAGACTTCTTCGCTGTACCCTAACTCGCTGCCAGAGTATTTTTGGCGGGCGTCGAAATCGTATTCATTGGTGATGAATTTTTCGATGCTATCAGCAAGTATCATTTGTACTTCGTTAAGTGAGAAATCCATTTGGACGCGCCCTAAAGACCAAGCACATGCTTAGCGATGATATTTCTCTGAATCTCGTTTGAACCGCCATAAATAGACACCTTCCGATCATTGAAGTAGACCAGTGCGGCATTGGTCTCCGACCCTTCGCCAACTCGATCTTCTTCAGGGTAAGCTGAATCATACTGGTCTCTGACATACGGTAAAGCGTAATACCCGGAGGCCTCAAGATAGAGAGAGTCAATACGTTGACACAGTTCCGTTCCAACAATCTTCAGAATAGATGATTCCGGCCCAGGCGCTTTGCCTGAAACGACCGACGCCAGCGTCCGCAACTCTGTGTATTCAAGAGCTTTGAGTTCAACTTTAGCTGCGGCGACTTTTCGCATGAAATTACGGTCATTGGACAGTGGTTCGGCACCCTTGATCGACTTGGCGCAAAGACTGCACAGACGCAACAACATGTATTTTAAGTTGGCAACACCGGTAATGGTCGCTCGCTCATGCTGTAGCAGGATCTTGCCATAGGTCCAGCCTTTTCCTTCCTCGCCGACGAGGTTTTTGACCGGAACTTGCACGTTGTCGAAATGAATTTCGTTAACTTCATGTTCGCCATCAAGGAGTACGATCGGCTTCACTGAAACGCCTGGCTGCTTCATGTTCACGAGTACAAAGCTGATGCCTTCCTGGCGTCGCGCGACATCGGAGTTTGTTCGGGCCAGGCAAAATATCCAATCCGCGTATTGTCCCAATGTCGTCCAAGTCTTGGTGCCATTAAGAACGTAATGGTCGCCTTCCAAGTCCGCACGTAATTTTAGAGAGGCCAGATCAGACCCCGCCCCCGGTTCTGAGTAACCCTGACACCACCAAGTGTTGAACTCCAGGATGTCGGGCAAGAATCGTTTTTTCTGTTCATCATTGCCGAATGTATAAATGATGGGGCCGACCATCGATATTCCGAACGGCAGAAACGCAGGCGCTGAGGCTCGCGCCTGCTCGTCAGCAAATATGTACTTCTGCACTGACGACCAACCCGTGCCGCCGTATTCTACCGGCCAGCTTGGGGCGGCCCAGCCCTTTCGATAGATATTTTTGTGCCAACGAACCGTGTCTTCGCGGGTCAGCGGAATGGCCTTTCTTTGCTTTTCCAGCACGTCTTGCGGGAATTCCTCTTTGAAGTATTTGCGGACCTCGGAGCGAAATTCGTTTTCAGCAGTGGTAAAGGTGACATTCATATGGAAAGCCTGACATTGAACTGGGTAGAGCTTACCAAAACAAAGGATTTTCGTCTGTACCTATAGGTTACTTACAACTCTTAATGCACAATACCGCAATGTCCCTGCGCTCAGATACTGAACACAAATCCTTCAGCCACCCCGTTTCCATTGCCGACGCTATGGGACGGCCTTTGCATGACCTTCGAATCTCACTGCTTGATCAGTGCAATTTGCGTTGCCCGTATTGCATGCCTGAGGCGGAGTTTCATGCTGATTATGAATTTCTGAAGCGACAGCAGCGACTGACTTATGACGAGATACTGAGAGTTGCAGCCGGTGCGAGCAGTTTGGGGGTCAGCAAGATACGTCTGACTGGCGGGGAACCGCTGCTCGACAAGAAAATCTGTGATTTGGTCGAGCGAATCGTGATGCTGCCCGGTGTTGATGATCTGGCATTGACGACAAACGGTATGCTGCTTTCATTATTCGCGGAGAAACTGGCCGCGGCTGGGCTGCACAGAGTTACCGTGAGCCTCGACAGTATCGATAAGGATATCTTTCGCAAAATGAGCGGTGGAAGAGGCGACCTGGGAAAAGTTCTTGCAGGAATTAAGGCGGCAGAAGAGGCTGGCCTTGGTCCGATCAAAATTAACGTCGTCGTTCAAAAAGGTGTAAACGACCACGCGGTGCTCGATCTCCTCGAATATTTTCGCGGCACCGGCACTATTGTTCGTTTGATCGAGTTCATGGACGTTGGTAATCGAAACGGCTGGCAGATGAATCAGGTGGTACCGTCTCATGTATTGCTTGAAAGTATTCAAAGACGGTGGGCCATGCGGCCTGTTGACCAAAACTACACCGGAGAAGTTGCGCGTCGATATGAATACGTTGATGGTGGCGGGGAAATTGGTTTCATATCGTCTGTTACCGAGCCATTTTGCGGCGATTGTAGTCGAGCTCGCTTGTCCGCAGACGGTATGTTGTATACCTGCCTGTTTGCAAACCAAGGAACTGATCTTCGCGAATCACTTAGGAATGGCGCAGATGATGATGAGTTGCGCGACATTCTCTCGAGTATCTGGTTGCAGCGCGCCGATCGCTATAGTGAATTGCGGCGGCCGGAAATAGCAGAGCATCATGTTTTGCGAAAAGTTGAAATGTACAGAATGGGTGGGTGATGTGAGTAAACTGAGTCATGTAGACAGCGCAAATCGGCCGACGATGGTCGATGTCAGTGGGAAATCAGTGAGTGAGCGCGAAGCGCATGCTCAGTCTATCGTTGTGTTGCCAGACGAGGTGTTGACGCATATATCAAACGACGAGATCGCGACCAAGAAAGGCCCCGTGTTTGCGACAGCTATCATCGCCGGTGTGATGGCGGCGAAGAGGACGCACGAGTTGATTCCGTTCTGTCATCCGCTGGGACTCGACAGCTGCAAGATCGCAATCGAAGTCATCGGTAACAACGCGACGATCGCTTGTCGTTGCAAAGTCACTCACAAAACGGGCGTTGAGATGGAGGCGCTGACGGGTGCCAGCGTTGCTGCACTGACGATGTACGACATGTTGAAGGCTTTGTCACATGACATCGTGATCAGCGAAACGAAACTCATTTCCAAAATGGGCGGCAAGCAGGATTTTGACCGTGATAAATAAACCCATATACGGTCTTGTTCTCTCCGGGGGTAAGAGCCGCCGCATGGGGACGGACAAGGCGCTTCTAGATCGCAGCGGTCAATCCCAACTCGCGTTCATTATGGGTGTGGTCGCTGAGTGCGTCGACAAAAGCTTTGTATCGACTCGAGCCGATCAGGTTGGGGACAGTGAGCGTTCCCAGTTCGCGCAGATCGTTGATCGCTACGATGATATGGGGCCGGTGGCCGGAATCTTGTCTGCTCTTGACGAGCATCCGAATGTCGACTGGTTGGTCGTCGCTTGCGATCTTCCAAACGTCACGACGGAGACGATTCAGTACTTACTGGCTCACAGGGACGGCGCACAGCCGTTTACGGCGTACACGAGCAGTTTTGACGGTCTTCCAGAGCCTTTATGCGCTGTCTTCCATTCGGGTTGTACTGACATTGTCAGGAAATTCGTCGACGACGGTGTCAATTGCCCACGTAAAATCTTGATTCGTTCAGCAACCAAGCTGCTTGATCAGCTCGATCCGCGTGCGCTCGACAACATAAACACGCTGGATGAATTGCAGAACAGCGTTTTGCAGGCCTCTTAATGAAGATCATTACCGTTCGATATTTCGCGATGTTTCGTGAGCATGCCGGGTTGGCCGAGGAGACTTTAGAGCTTGAGGCGGCGACGGCCTTGGATGTTTTTAAGTTAACTCAGAATCGACACGGATCGACTGAGCCGATCGGGCATTGCAAGGTGGCGATAAACGACGAAATGGCAGATTGGTCTTCAGCCATCAGTGACGGCGATACGGTCCTTTTATTTCCGCCGGTTGCGGGAGGCTGATATGTTTGGAGTATCAAATGAAAGGATTGATGTTCAGCAGCTTCGGGATAAGATAAAGAATCCTGGATCGGGCGGAGTTTGCGTTTTCGAAGGTTGGGTACGCAATCAAAATGAAGGCCGCACGGTAAAGCGTCTGGAGTATGAGGTATATGAACCACTGGCCATTTTGGAGGGTGAGAAAGTCATAGCTGAAGCCATGCAGCAGTTCCCGTTTCTTGAGGCCAACTGCGTGCACCGATCCGGTCTACTGGAGATCGGAGATTGTGCAGTGTGGGTAGGCGTGTCGTCGCCGCACCGAGATGAAGCGTTCAAGGCATGCCGTTTCATCATTGACGAAATTAAGAGCCGGCTGCCGATATGGAAAAAAGAACACTATGTTGATGGCGACTCTGGTTGGGTCAATTGTGAACGCTGTGCCAGCGTTTAGGGGTCTGACATGAGCTTTAATAACAGGGTAGTTTGATTTGCGCATTATAAAGTCCATCGACGATGCGCAGTCACTTATAGGTGAGGAAGTCGGTCTGTCCGATTGGGTGGTGATCGATCAGCACCGCATCGACCAGTTCGCCGAAGCCACGGCCGATCATCAATGGATCCATGTCGATACCGAGCGAGCCGCGAGAGAATTACCCGACGGCAAAACGATCGCGCACGGGTATCTGACGATCGCGCTCATTCCAGCACTTACGTGCAATTTCATACACGTAGAGAATCTGGTGCGTACGGTCAACTTTGGTTTGAATAAAGTCCGCTTTATCGCGCCGATCCCCGTTGGCTCTCGCTTGCGCGGTCGATCAATCGTGCTGCAGGCTCAACAGCGTGCCGACGCCTTGCTTCTGACCTCTCAGGTTCGAATCGAAGTCGAGGGTCAGAAGCTGCCAGCGTGTGTTGCCGAAACCCTCAGCATGTATTTCTTCAACGATAAAGAGAGCTAGCGTACATGCAGCCAGCCTAACAAGAACGTGTGCGGATCGCGGTCTTCTGTCTTCGTCCTGATAACGCCACTTCTCTTCAGGGGCTCTGCTCGTCCTTAGCCATTTCAGCTGAAAGATCTTCAATCAGCGGCGTACTGCGGTCATTTTTAAGCGATGAATAAAAAAGGGCCCTGTCGGTAGTTTCCGGCAGGGCCCTTTGTTTGTCTCGAAATGAGCTGGATAATCAGTCGCTAGCTAGTCCCAGTTTTTCGTTAAGGAGACGCCGTAGGTACGGGGTTCAGTCGGATAGGAGTTCATGCGACCAGCACCCAATGGCTGATCAAACGAGCCATGGTAGGTGCGCTCGTCCGTGAGATTTCGACCCCAAAGCGTGATTCTTGAATCCCAGCCGTCGATGTCTATACCCATTCGAACATTGATCAGATTTTGCCCGGTATTAAGTGTGAATGGATCAAGATCGCCGTCGGTAAACATTTCAGATGCGTAGGTGTATTCCGCGCGGAAGAAAAGTTCTCCAAAACTGACTGCGGTCGGAAAATTCTGCGTTACTGCGACAAACGCACGGTTTTCAGGGTTGTGAGAAATTACGCCGCCAGATCGGTCGCAAACCTCAGCGTCAACGTCGCCGCCGCTGCCCGAATCAGCCACTCCCGTGTGGAAAACGGACGCATCCTGACAGGTACCTTTAATAAAGCTCTTGAAATTGCCAGTGCTCTTTGCGAAGTAGCCGCTAATGGTGGTGTTATCGAATGGCTGCCACACGTATTCAAGTTCCCAGCCGTTGGTTTCGATTTCGCCCGCATTCTGCATATTGAAGCCTGTGCCCGTGAACGAGTTGGCTTGGAAGTCGTCATAGTCAGTCGAGTAGACAGACAGACCTACACGAAGACGCTCCCAATTAGCCTTGAAGCCAACCTCCATGGACGCTGACGTCTCCGGTCCGAAAATCGGGCTCAACGCTGGGTTGATGCGATCTGTATTGGTGCCGCCAGCCTTGAATCCGGTCGCGTAGGAGCCGTAGAGCATGATGTTGTCATTCGGGGTGATAGTCAGTTTGGCCGTTCCAGTGAGTTGGTCGTCACTCAATTTTGCATTCAGAGTAGGGCGCGGTGCGAGGACGTCATACAAGTGTCCGCCCCAACCATTGTTCGGTTGCAAGATAGGCGCAAAAACAGCGGGGTTAAGAGTTGCCGTACCGTACGCAGGGCTTGTTGGATCTATATACGCAAGATTCGTTGCCATCGCGACGATATCGATTGGTGGTCCGGATGCCGTTTGCGTAAACAAACCATTTATCTTTTTCTTTTCATTCGTATAGCGCCCACCCAGAGTCAGTGTCGCGTATTCAGAAAGAACTATGTCAGTTTGCCCAAAAGCCGCCCAACTATTGTGCTTTTGCGCCATATTTTCTGTGACAAAGAAGCCTGACGGGAACGGAGTTGCAAGGCCCGGTAAAGCGCCGCCGGCACCTGCCACAAGCT